>NZ_CP030028.1:4162500-4360000 GCF_003586445.1 Bacillus sp. Y1
CACCACTGTTCGTATGGCTGTGGCAAGGTTGGAATTCACATTTTCAATTCCGATTTTGGCCAAGATAGCGGTTAGTGCTGCGAATAAAGCAGCAAGTAAAGCTAAAATAATACTCATTGTATCAGCTCTTTTTCTCTTTATATACTTACTATCTCACCGTTGGATAATGAAATTCTTCTTTATCTTATTTTCGCCAATTTCTAAACATTCGTCCAGTTTGTACCAAATTAAAAATAGAATTCTACCATCTAGGTTATATTCTTTTGTTTTTAAAAAGCTTGTGGACATAGGCCACAAGCTTTCCTTTTACTCACATTATAATAGTTGGATATTCGCATCTCTACAAGATTGTAAAATCTCTTCATTCCATATGGACACTTGAACCTCACCAATATGTGCTTTTTGCAGGAAAAACATGCATAATCTTGATTGGCCGATTCCTCCACCAATGGTGTATGGAACTTCCTTATTTAAAATAGATTGGTGAAATTCTAATTGTGCACGATCTTCAGCACCCGCCTGTTTTAACTGCTGTTTCAAGGCTTCTTCATCTACTCGTATCCCCATAGAAGACACTTCAAAAGCCATTTCAAGGGTAGGGTTCCAAAGGACTATATCGCCATTTAACGTCCAATCGTCATAATCAGGCGAGCGACCGTCATGTTTGCTGCCCGACTTTAATGCACCCCCAATTTGAGAGATAAACACGGCACCGTATTGCTTTGCAACCCTATCTTCTCTTTGCTTCGGCGTCAGGTGTGGATATTGATCTTCTAATTCTTGCGTGGTAACGAAATGAATATTCATAGGAAGTGAGGGTTTTAGTTCTGGGAAAAAGTCATTAAGGTAAATCTCTGTGGATCGAAGCACATTATATATTTTTCGAACCTCCGCTTGCAAGGTTTGGACATTGCGTTGTTCGTTTGTAATGACCTTTTCCCAGTCCCACTGATCCACATACAGAGAATGAAGATTACTTAGAATTTCGTCGCGGCGTATGGCATTCATATCAGTATACAATCCCTTGCCTAAACCAATTCCGTATTTCGCTAGAGCTAGTCGTTTCCACTTGGCCAAAGATTGTACGACTTGGATTTGGGTGTCTTTTATATCTAAAGCATCAAAGGAAACGATACGTTCCACACCATTTAGGTTGTCATTAATCCCATTGCCTTCTTTTACAAGGATTGGTGCTGAAACACGAATTAGATTTAGCTCTTCTGCCAAATTGCTCTCAAAATAATCCTTCACTTTCTTAATCGCTTGTTCCGTTTGTAATAAATCGAGCTTTGATTTATAACCTGCAGGGATTTTCCTTATCACTTCACATCACCTATTTCTAACATAATATCTGCCTCTTTCGCTTTAAACGGCTGAAGAACACACACTCACGTACAGTGTATGAACCGGATAAGGGGTGGTGAATGTCCGATTTAATGTTCTCTTTGGCCCCCTGGAAAACTTTGTATATCCCACCTTTAACTGGACATTCTATGACAGTAATAATAATTTAGGAGGTTATCTTTTTGGCAGAGAACAAAGATATGAATGCTTCAAACGGACAAGATGAGAATCGTGAGACTCTAACCACACGTCAGGGCCATCCTGTTTCAGATAATCAAAATATCCGCACGATTGGTAACCGCGGACCAGCTACACTTGAGAATTATCACTTCATTGAAAAAATTTCCCATTTTGATCGTGAAGAAATACCAGAGCGTGTGGTACACGCACGTGGTTCTGGAGCATTTGGGTATTTTGAAACTTATGGAAAAGTGGGAGATGAACCAGTAGAAAAGTATACGCGCGCAAAAGTCTTTTCTGGTGCCGGGAAGAAAACACCATTAATGGTTCGTTTCTCTACAGTGGCAGGCGCGAAGGATTCGCCCGAAACAGCGCGTGATCCGCGTGGCTTCGCTGTAAAAATGTATACGGAAGACGGAAACTGGGATCTTGTTGGGAACAACCTGAAGATTTTCTTTATTCGTGATGCGATGAAGTTCCCTGATATGATTCACGCTTTTAAAGCGGATCCTGCTTCAAACGTTCCCAATCCACAGCGGATGTTTGATTTCGTTTCTCGTACACCTGAGGCGACACATATGATTACCTTCCTCTTCTCTCCATGGGGAATTCCAGCTACATATCGTCATATGCAGGGTTCTGGTGTAAACACTTATAAATGGGTGAATGCCGAGGGTGAGGCGGTGTTGGTAAAATACCACTGGGAACCAAAGCAAGGAATCCGAAATTTAACACAAGATGAGGCTAACGAGATTCAAGCCAAAAACGTAGGTCATGCAACACAAGATTTATATGAAGCAATCGAGCGTGGGGAATATCCTGAATGGGAGCTTTTTGTTCAAATCATGGAAGATGATTACCATCCAGAGCTCGACTTTGATCCTCTCGATGATACAAAACTGTGGCCAGAAGATCAATTCCCATGGTTACCAGTAGGTCGTATGGTTCTTGATCGCAATCCAGTTGATTTTCATGCTGAGATTGAGCAAGCTGCCTTTGGTACAGGAGTTCTTGTCGATGGAATGGACTTTTCAGATGATAAAATGTTGCAAGGTCGTACCTTCTCTTACTCCGATACGCAACGCTATCGTGTTGGAGCAAACTATCTAAAAGTGCCTGTAAATGCGCCAAAGGCACCTATCCACACAAATCAGCAACGCGGGCAAATGGATGTACGTGACCCAAAAGAGTCAGGGGATAATCCACATATTAACTATGAGCCATCAATGCTCGGCGGATTTAAGGAAGCTAGTAGAGAAGGTCGTGCACCACACCAGCCAATGTATAATGCAGCAGCAATGAGTGCGCCAATTGATCGTCCTAACAACTATGGGCAGGCAGGCCACACATACCGAAGTTTGGAAGATTGGGAGCGCGATGAATTAATTAAAAACTTATCCGAAGCACTTGCCGTATGCGATCCAAAAATTCAAGATGCCATGATTGAACATTTCACACAAGCCGATGAAGAGTATGGACGCCGTGTGAGAGAAGGTCTTCAAATGAAAATGAAAGAAATGGAAGGCATGGAAGCAGGTAAAGTTCCAGGGCGTGAATCAGGACAATCAAAATATGGACAAGGTACATTAGCTGCGAATGAAGCAACAAAAGAAGCGGTACAGAAAAGTCACGAGTCCGATCCTTATTAATGATTAAGTGGATGTTGAGATGAAAAAAGCTGATCTTTAATATGAGTAGAGAGGCGAGCTGCACGGGGTGCGGCTCGTTTTTTGTTGATTGGGGGACCGCTGTTTTTAGGAGGTCGCCGATAGAACACTGAAACTCGCGGATAAAACACCGAAACTCGCGGATAGAACACTATAACTCGCGGATATCCCCATTCACCACACCAGTTTCTCCCCCATTTTGTTACAGAATGCCATGAAATCCCATCCATATTCAGCTATAATAAAACCATAAGCTAGTCTTCTACTGAATTTTCCTTAGGATGTGTAAAAGTAATGAGTCATTATTCTGCTACGAATATAAAGATTAGTAAACTATCCATCTTTAGTGGGTATCAGGTACTATTTGAAGTGAAAGGCAACTCCTATCAAATGCTAGTTGGGGGAGATAAATTCGGCTTTCCTATGAACATTATTCATCATTTTAAAGAAGATGGAAAATGTCCAGTTTGCGATAAGTATACATGGGCCTATCCCATGGGACAACAGCCATGTTCGGCGTTGCTTCGAGACAAAATGATGCTATTCGATCTTTTCCAAAGAAAATTCCAGGCAAAATAAAACCAGGCAGCCGTAATCAATGTGGCTGCCTTTTCTTATGCGGCTAGTTGCTGTTGCTTTAAGCTTGTTAGTTTACGATATTGGAAGAAAACAACACCTGCTGCAAGGATTCCTATGAAGTTAACTAGAAGCGCAAACACAAATACGCCATAAATATCTACATATCTGGTGATGAATCCTGATACCATCGGAATAAGGGTCGTTGCTAAGCCTGTTGCGGTGTACATAACTCCTGTTACTGAGCCTTTACGATCCCAGAAGAACTCGCATAATACGGTTAATCCTAGCTGAAGAACACCTGCTAGAAAGAAGCCGATAAGAAATGCAGAAATCATTGCGAGCACTGGTGTTTTAAAAGCCAATAATGCCAAAATCGACAAAAATGAGAATATCGGATAAACAAGAACAATGGTGACGGGACGAATCGTCTTTCTTACTAAAAATGCTAAAGAGATGACAGAGAGAAGAGCTCCCCAGCTGTAATAAGACATCAGCTTTAACGAATCCACTAAAGGCATCCCTATCATTTCCTGCCCGTAAGTGGGAATCCAAATATTCATTAAATAAAGAAGAGCTGGAGCAGTAAAACCAATAACAATAATGGCCACTCCTTCGATCATAAAATTAGGCTTTGTATAGAAGACGACAGGTGGACCACTATCCGTACTTTCTGCGCTAACCTTATGATTAGGAAACTTTGCCTTTACTAGCATGAAACCTGATACCAAGAAAATAATGGCTGGAATAAAAAACGATGCCCCGTAAAAAATATCATGCTGAATAAAAAAGGCGATCAGTAATGGAAGTAAAGCAGAGCCGAAAGAAATAAATGCCTTTAATGCAACCGTAGCTGATCCAGCTGTCTTTGGGAAAACCTCCATTAACGTTGGGTACGTTCCTGCATCTAAAAATGCATTACCCAATCCACCACAGAAAGCAAAGATAATCGCCATTACATAGTTAGGACTAAGTGGTATACCTATTAGGAAGACAGCAAACAAAAGACAACCAGCGACAATAAATGGTTTTCTTCCAATCTTATCTGACCATACACCACCCAAATAGAGTGATAATAGTCGACCGAGTCCAAACGCCGAAATGATAAAGCTGATTCCGGCTTTATCTGTGTGGAATTGTTCCGTTAAGAAAGACATATTTTGTGCAATCATAATATAGGCCATGCCAAAGACAAAATAGTTGATGTAGCAGCCAATTGCAGTGAAAGAGTATTTATTTTTCATTTTCAGCACTCCTTTCTTCTTAAGTAAAGTACACCTTGTGAGAACCTGAGCATATTATATCAATATTAAGATACTTAATACGTTGTAAATGCGTCTACTTTTTGAAATCAAATTGTCTAATTTGAGAACTTTCCATAATCATAGGGGATGGCACTAATACGTACGATTAGTGCCATTTCCTTTTTTAGCTCGCCATTTTAACCGGAACTGTCGCCTTTTCTGCATACTTCTTGTTCACATATACAGCAAGTCCGACACCGATTGCTGTGATCGCAAAGTTAAACAATAGAAGATACAATGGGCCATTTACTCCGCCAGCTTTCGTAATTGCTCCTGCAGCTGTTAGAATCGTGTAGTTTGCGAGACTTGAAGCGATCATAACAATCGATGTCATTTTTCCACCGTTTGCTGGTGATAGTTCTACAGCTAAAGATGTGACTAATTGAAGAACTCCACCTGCAGCAGTAAACCCAAGGACGAATCCACCGACTAATAAAATCGAAGGTACTTTCACAAAGTAAATCACTAGCAGCATGACAGCAGCAATCGCCGGGTAAAGAGCAACGACTTGAACCGATTGGAGAATTTTTTTGTTAATTAAATAGGATGTGACTAGAATTGCAATAACTGTACCAAGTGCATAATACGATTGAATTTTACTTGGGTCCGCTAAACCGTATAGTTTTCCTAATTCCTGATTCGCATTTAACCACAAGATAAATGTAGAAGTAACGGTAAATCCTAATATCACAATCGCCAAACTTGGTCCTGTTAGCTTTACCTTTTCTGATTTTTTAGAGTCTGCTTTTTCAACTTTCACCAACATTGGAGGGAATGGTAAAACCGCCATTAGTACCCCTGCTACTGCTAAAAGAATCGCTGATAAATAGAATAATGTTGTAAATGGCATAGTATTTGCTGCTACAAAACCAATCATAAATGGAAGCAAAAATTGTCCAATGGAAATCGAGAACTTTACAAATAGATTACCCACATCGCCTTTTTTCTTAAAAATTTCCATGATGGCTGGATAAACCGCTGTATCTATGAAAGAGTTCGCCACTCCGCCTAGTAAAGCAAATGCGTAGGCAACATACATACTTGGTGAGAATACAAGACCAATAAAATAAGTGACATAAGCTGTAATACCAATTAATCCAGATACTCTTCTTCCAAATTTATCTGATAGTGGTCCTGCAATGGGAAGCGAGATTAAACGTCCCAAACCTAATGCAGCAATGACCGTAAGCACCATACTAACGTCAAATGTACCGTCCGTTAATGTGGTAGCCCCCCATTTTTCTGCAAAGTTCTGCTTGTATTGCGCTAAGATGGATACTCCAATTCCGTGTACTAAATAAGTAAAATAAAGTGCGAATGCGATTGGATAATATTTTTTATTTGTCTCCATACCTTCTTCTCCTTTCAAATTTGTGAATCACTTCACATTATTAATGAAAAAAATTTATTTATTAGTGAAAGGAATACTATTCCTTTCTCTTTTAAAACATTTGCTCTTTTACATACTCAACAGGCATATCCTCGCCAGTCCAAAGCTTAAATGCTGCTGCACCTTGCCAAAGCATCATGCCTAAACCATTGATTACTTTCGCACAACCAGCTTCTTCTGCTAATTCTAGTAATCTTGTTTTACGTGGAATGTATACGACATCAGATACAATAAGCTCTGGTCTTAACCAAGATGCATCTGGCACCACGCTCTCACCTTCTAACGGTTTCATTCCTACACCTGTTGCATTTGTAAGAATATCGCTAGTTGCAATTTCTTCCTTTAATCGATCGGCATCATCAAGATTGTAAACCGTCGCCTTACAATTGATTCCTTCTATTTCTTCGTTAATGATTTGGGCATTCTTTAATGCACGATGGTAAAAGTCGTCCTCACGGTTGAAAATCGAGATTTCAGCCACTCCATCCAAGGCTGCTTGAATCGCAATCGCAGTCGCTGCTCCACCAGCACCCATCAAGGTCATTTTCTTGCCAACGACGTCCACACCTGCTTCTTTTAATGCTCTCATATATCCAGTTCCGTCTGTAATATGACCGATTAGCTTTCCGTTTTCATTAACCACTGTATTCACTGCACCCGTAAACTGAGCAGCAGGAGAAAGTTCATCTAATAATGGAAGGATTTTCGTTTTATTAGGCATGGATACATTAAATCCTCTTACGCCTAACGCTCTCATTCCTGTTACTACATCGGATAACTGCTCATTTCCTACCTCAAATGCCATATATGCATAATTTAAACCACGCTCTCTTAATGACATGTTTTGCATAGCTGGTGATAATGAGTGTCCGATTGGGGTTGCTAAAAGTCCGATTAATTTTGTTCTACCATCGATGCGTCCTAAATCTGCCATGTTCCTTGCCTCCAATTGAAATGTTGTTTTCCTAGTTGCTTAATTGTGAAATGATTCACAAAAATAAACAAAGTTTTTCTTTTTCTATCATGAATTCATGTTATGTCTTAATTGTATGGGGGAGAGAAAGGAAAGTCTAATTGAAAAAAACAGCCTGATTCATAGGCTGTCCCTATTAAAAATTCTAATAAAAACAGAAAAAGCCATTCAGTTGAATGGCTTTTTCCACACATATTATCTTGGCTCATAAATATCCCAAGCAACTTTTAAAGAATCGACGATATAATCGGCGATCTCATCTGCTTCCTGAGTATCGGTTTTTACCTTTGAATGGTGGTATTGATAGATCTCTTGTCTACTATTAAAAAGCTCCAATATTTCATCAATATTCCGACCTTGAAGAACCGGTCTTGAATCAATAATTAGACTAATACGATCCTTCCAATATTCCCACGATAAGTCTAGGAAAAACACGATACAATTTTTCAAACACGCTTCCCTTATATCTTCTTGAAGAAACGCACCGCCCCCTAAAGAAAGAACAGAAAGCTTCTTCTTGCTTAATTCAGTAATTACTTCTTTTTCTTTCGCTCGGAAGGCTTTTTCCCCAATTTGTTTAAAAATTTCTGAAGTCGGTGCACCATATTCTTCTTCGATCACTTGATCGATATCTATAAAATCACGATAAAGCTTTTTAGCTACTAATTTTCCAATGGTTGTTTTCCCCACACCCATGAAACCGATAAATACGATACTTTTCTCTCTTAACGGAACTTCTCTTAATGTCACTGTCATCACTCCAACGTTCACTCCTATACTTAACCGAACGAAAGCATATTGTATTCTACCATGTTATCACTTTTTCGCATTTGTTCCAAAATAAATTTCTGAGAATTCAAGTTTTTTTATCACCAAATGATCAACTTTATGATACTATACATATATGAACATATGCTCATATGTTAAATTACTGATTAAAGGAGCTAGATGATGGAACGTACTGATCATTCTTTTCTTAACCAAACAACAGCGGATGAAGCTGCAAGGATTTTTAAAGCACTAGCTGATCCAACAAGAATTAAAATTTTATATCTACTCTCCCAAGAGGAATGCTCTGTGAGTCATATTACGGAAGTACTTGAGATGACTCAATCTGCCGTTTCACATCAACTTAGCACACTGAGAAAGCTCCGATTAGTCAAATATCGTCGGGAAGGAAGCACCTTGTACTATTCATACGATGACGAACATGTTATCACGATTCTTCAGCAAGTCCTTTCCCATATTAATTGTAATTAGGAGGGATTCACATGGGTCATCACCATCATCACCACGGTCATGGGCATCATCACCATCATGGACATGACCATTGCCATGATCATTTTGATTCGCAGCGGGAAGGAAACAAAAAGGGGTTATTAATCGCTTTATTTGTTACAACGGGAATTATGTTCGCCGAGTTTTTTGGGGGATTAATTACCAATAGTCTTGCACTATTGTCAGATGCGGGGCATATGCTTAGTGATGCGAGCTCTTTGCTGCTTAGTGTGGTTGCTCTTTGGATTGCTTCTCGTCCGGCTACACCAAAGAAAACCTTTGGATTTTACCGTTTTGAAGTATTAGCCGCCCTTTTTAATGGGGCTACATTATTTGTTATTGCTGGTTTTATCGTTTGGGAAGCATTTGAACGATTCTTTGAACCTCCGACTGTTGCAAGCGGTACGATGATCCTCATTGCTTGTATTGGTCTCGGAGCAAATTTAATTAGCGCTTGGTCTTTATTACGAAATGGTGATGTGAAAGATAATGTCAATGTGAGAAGCGCCTATTTACATGTATTAGGAGATGCGTTAGGGTCTGTTGGGGCGATTATTGCTGGAATCGTGATGCTACTGTTTGGATGGTATATTGCGGATCCCATTATTTCCGTCATTGTCGCATTATTAATTTTACGTAGTGCATGGGGTGTCATTTCTCATTCTCTTCATATACTAATGGAGGGAACACCACCATCTGTGAATCAAGAAGATGTAAAGAATGCTCTTGAATCGATTCAAGGTGTGATCGATGTACATGATCTCCATATTTGGACGATCACATCTGGACTTCACTCTCTTACTTGTCATTTACTGGTGAAAGAGGAACACCATTCACAAACGATTTTACAAGAGGCGATTCGGACACTAAGCAGTCGATTCCACATTGACCATTCTACGATACAAATTGAAACATCAACCGATTTACATCAAGCCCTAAAAATATAAAAAAAGTGCTCCCTTTCTAAATTGGGAGCACCTTGCATATCTTAGTGAGAACCAGCTTTTTTCAGTTCAAATGTTTCTTCGTTCTGAGCTGCAAGCTGTTTCTTTTTCACGGTCATACGACCAGCTAATAAAACAGCAGCAATGACTAGGATCTCAAAACCATACTTGATAAATCCGTTAGCAAAAATTCCATTTAGGAATCCTTCTCCAACGATCATTTTTGCTGCTGTCCAAGCTAGAATAGCTGAACCAATGGTTACGATAACTGGGTAACGTTCGATCCATTTAATAATCATTGTACTACCCCACATAACAACAGGCACGGAAACAAGTAATCCAATAATTACTAACGTCATATTCCCATGAGATGCACCTGCAATTGCCAGTACATTGTCTAGTCCCATTAACGCATCAGCGATGATCACCGTACGTATGGCTGCCCAGAATGTATCTCCGGCTTTTACGTCACCGTGGCTATCGTCATCAGTCAATAGCTTATAAGCGATCCAAACAAGTAATAGTCCACCTACTAGATGTAAACCAGGGACCTTCAGTAACCAAACAACAGCAAGTGTTGCGACCACACGAATGATAATTGCTCCAAGTGAACCCCATAGTATAACTTTTTTCTGCTGTTCCTTTGGAAGATTTCTAGCTGCTAATCCAATAAGGATGGCATTATCACCGGCAAGAACTAAGTCAATAGCAATGATGGTAAGTAGTGCAGTTAAAAATTCTAGTTCCATAAATATTCCCTCCTAAAAATAAGTTCTTATCGATTTTTTTGCCTACAAAATAAAGAGACCCTTGCCATTGTAGGCAAAGGTCTCGCTAAGCACAAGTAAAATGCCAACAAAGCCGATGGATTGCTCCATGGAATGACGACTTTGTTTCAGGAAAATTCCTGACGCTACTCCCCTTTACTGAGAAAGGAAAATCGATATTCAAGTAATATTATACTATTACTATACTCTAATCAAAATGATTACATGACTATTATTACATAAATTTATTACTATTTGCAACTATAAAACTTGTAACATTTTCCCTTTTACAATAATTGAATGCCTTCAGGTAGCACCACTGCTTTTAAAATATCTACCTCTTCTATGCGCTTGTACGTATAGGAGGAACGATTTAAAAGGGCAGTATCTAAGTAAGCGGGGTGAGCCATGACTTCAATTTTTATTGGTTGGGTGAATCGTTCCTTAAGCTTGTCGAAGTACTCTGCTTCCAACCCGTCTCCATAAAAATCAAATAGGGCCACATCTGAGAACGGCTCGACTCCTTGAATTTGTTCTAATCCATTTGCTCTAACCGGTAAGTTATATTTTTTAGATAATCGTTGAACAACCGGTAATAGCTCCTCAATCGTATGAACATGGTGATGACTATCCATATGAGTAAGAGGGACACCTGAGCTTAGGAACTTTTCAATTTGAGCTGTCCATTCTCTCTCCACCTCTTCAAGACGTATAGTCTCTTTTTTCGAGTGGAGCTCCGACAGGGAATAAAAGGATCCCTCTTCATTTGTAAGTGACGAAACATCTTGTAAAAGAGGTATCCCGCATGTAAGGACTAAATGAATTCCGACTTGCAGGCTAGGATGCTCTTTTGCAAGCTGAATGGCCTGCTCCGTTCCTTCCATATTCATCATCATTGTGGCGGAATTCACAATTCCATTCAGATGAGAGTCAATAATCCCATAATTCACTCCAGAACTAAAACCAAAATCGTCTGCATTTACAATTAATTGAATCATGTACATTCTCCTTATCTTAAAGTAAACTGTGGCAAATGCTCTTTATGCGCTTCTAACATTTCATTAAGAATCGTCTTCGCTGTTTGATCACTTGGAATAAAGGGATTCATAGTCATGGCTAGAAGGGCTGTATTATAGTTTCCAGTTACCGCTGCTTCAATGGCCACCTCTTCAAAGGATTTCATATAACCAACTAGTCCTCTAACCGCTACTGGCAGTTCTCCCACACTAATTGGTTTCGGACCATCTTTTGTAATGACACAGCTTACTTCTACAGCGGCATGAGCAGGAAGATTAGAAATAGCCCCGTTATTTCTTGTGTTCACAGCTTGGATATCACGCTTATCTGTATACATCGAGTGGATCAATCGAACGGCTGCATCACTGTAGTAAGCTCCGCCTCTTTTTTCAAGCTGTGGAGGCTTGATGTCTAGACTTGGGTCCTTGTATAACTCGAATAAATCCTCTTCTAATCTTTTGACAACCTCCGCTCGAATATTTCCTTCACGGAATTTGTTGAGCTCTTCTTCTAGCATGTTACCAGACTTGTAATAATAATTATGATATGGACATGGAAGGACATTTAATGCTTGTAAAAATTCAGGCTCCCATCCCATCGCATGAATATTTTGCATCGTAATCGCCTTGTTAGGATCTGTTAAAAGAGAAATAACTTCTTTTTTCACCGATTTTCCATTAACAAAAACATCCAATCCATACACCAGATGATTTAATCCAGCAAAATCGATTCTTACGCGACTGTGGTCAACGTCCAATAATTTAGCAACTCCCATTTCCATCCCAATCGGAACATTGCAAAGCCCTACCACTTTTATTTTCGTATGTTTTAGTACGGCCTCTGTTACCATGCCAGCTGGGTTGGTGAAATTGATGAGCCACGCGTTCGGACAAAGTTCCTCCATCTCACGACAGATATCAAGAATTACCGGGATGGTACGGAATGCTTTAAACAGGCCTCCTGGTCCGTTCGTTTCTTGTCCCAACACTCCATGCTTTAACGGGATGCTTTCATCCAGTTTACGAGCCTCTAATAAGCCAACTCGCAATTGAGTTGTGACATAGTCTGCTCCTTCTAATGCTTTTCTTCGATCTAGCGTTAGGTAAACCTTGATCGGAAGCCCTGATTTTTCGACCATTCGTTTAGCTAAGTTTCCAACAATATCGAGCTTTTCTTTTCCTGCCTCTATATCCACAAGCCATATTTCTCTTATTGGTAGTTCGTCATAATACTTA
Organism: Bacillus sp. Y1; assembly: GCF_003586445.1. Classification (NCBI taxonomy): domain Bacteria; kingdom Bacillati; phylum Bacillota; class Bacilli; order Caryophanales; family Bacillaceae; genus Bacillus; species Bacillus sp. Y1. The sequence continues at coordinate 4,175,176 of NZ_CP030028.1, forward strand.
ATAAATCCTTCAATTAATTCTGGCGTATAGCTAGATCCTCCGCCAATGGTTACAATTTTCAATCCTTTATTCATGGTATGACCTCCTTATATTTTAAAAAGAAACTCCCTGGGAAGATAAATCACTTTGCCCAGGGAATCATTTTTACATTTTCAAAGTATCAGATGGTGCTTGAAGTTCTCTTTCACGGTCTTTTCTTGCTTCTATCCGCCCTTGGGCAATCACAAATGGTAGATAAATAGCAATAGAGACTACTAAATTTACAGCCGAAAGAACGGCTCCCGAGATATGACCACCCGTAGCAAGTAGTCCACCTAGAATGGCTGGTGTTACCCATGGAATATCCGCCACGACTGGGTGAACCAAACCGAGACTAATCGATAGATACGCAATAATTGTCATTACAATTGGACCTAAGATAAACGGAATAAACCAGATCGGGTTTAATACAATTGGCAGACCAAATAGAATCGGTTCGTTAATTTGGAATACCCCTGGAGGAGTCCCTAGTGCTAATAGCTGTTTATGCCTTCTTCTTCCGGCAATAAACATTGCAATGAGCAAACCGAGCGTCGCTCCCGAACCTCCTAAGTAAACAAACGCATCCAGGAAAGACCCAGCAAGAATGTTATAGTCCCCAAGCTTCTCCACACCTTGCGCATACAAATTCAAGTTTTCCTGTCCCAACTTCGTCATTAAAGGTGTTGTAATTCCACCTAAAATATTGGGTCCGTGTAATCCAATGACCCAGAAGCCATGAACTAAAGCAACAATTAATACCGCAAATGGCAATGAATCCACTGCCCCAGTTAAAGGCGTAACAAGAACTTTATTTAACCAATCATTTAAATAAGCGCCGTCACTAATGAATTTTCGTAAAATAAGACCAAATAAGCCCATCGTAAAAATGGTCGCCATCCCAGGCAGAAGTTTTGAAAAAGAACGTGCTACCGCTGGTGGTACACCATCTGGTAATTTAATCACCAAATACTTAATCTTCGCTAACCGCACAAAAATTTCAGTCGCAATAATAGAAACGATAATACCTGTAAAAAGTGCAGTAGCATTAAAATAATTCCAGCTAATGAATCCCCAAGCGCCACCAGTGACGGCCTCTCCTCCTTCAGGTGTGAGGGTTACATTTCCTATTTGGGGAATGAGTACAAAGAAAGCTGCACCAGCAACGAGCATCGCTTCAAACCCATCATCACCATAGGATTTCGCAAGCTTGTAGGCAATTCCAAAGACAGCAAAAACGGTCATAAACGCAAGCGTCCCCCACCAAATGTCTCCGCCAAGCGTGTTCCATGTTTCTCCGAATAAGGCAACCATCATTTTCTGATACGGTTTCCCAATTCCTGGTACAGATCCTAGGTTATTTAACAGGACGGCCAAAGAACCAACCATCGTAATCGCAATCATTCCAACCAACGCGTCACGAATCGCAAGTAAATGCCTGTTATTCCCCAACTTGTTCGCTACCGGCATGATGTATTTATCAATAAAATTCATCATCCACCAATTCCCCCTTATACTGTTTTTTTGAGAGCGCTTACCAAGATGTATCTCCATTGTAATGACTTATACATCACATTTCAATACAAATATTAAATTTGTCACTACAAATTTAATTATCCCTATTTGAAGATACAAATGATGAATAATGTTTGCTATAATGAAACAAGGAGGTTATCCGATATGAATGAAGAGATAAAAGATGGAAATGCCCTACATTTACAAGTGAAGGAAGCAATTATCCAGCTAATAAAAGATGGAGAATATCCACCAGATTCGCAGCTCCCAACAGAGGCAGAGTTTTGTGAAACCTTTGGGGTTAGCCGTACGACAGTAAGAACAGCACTTCAACAGTTAACATCAGAAGGATATATATACCGAAAAAGAGGAAGCGGTACATTTGTATCTAACAATAAAGTGAAGCAAGTGTTGACCACAACCATTGAACGTTTTTCAGATCAGATCTCGATGCAAGGAAAAATACCGTCGATTAAAGTCATTAATTTGGAAGTGGTTCCTGCAGACGATTACTTGATGAATCTTCTAAAAGTAAGCGAAGGCGAGCCTGTTAATCTACTAGAGCGAGTTCGTTATGTGAATGATGAACCTCTTCAGTATGAAATCTCTTATCTTCCTTGGTATAAAACGCCTGCTATTCGTAAAGAAGGCTGCGAAGATTCACTGTACAAGCTGTTACAAACTCAATATGACCTTCACATAAGTAAAACAGTTGAGAACTTAGAACTGTATCTTCCGGATGAGGAAGTAGCGAAAAAGCTTCATATTCCAGTGGGCAGCCCTTGCTTTTCTTTAGATACACATGCGTACTTAGAGGATGGAACCATCATTGAGTACTCAAAAACGATATTCCGTGGAGATTTGACCCATTTTATTATTGAAAGAAATTACAACAGAGTGTAGAGCTCTGTTGTTTTCATTTGTCGTGACAACATAAGTTTCCATTAAATTTACCCATGACAGATTTTAGAAAAAATTATATAATAATCTTCGGGATACGAAATTTTTTATCATCATAAGAATATATTAAGTTAAAAAGAGGATATAAAATCATGTGGAAAAATCGGAATGTATGGATTATTTTAATTGGGGAGTTTATTGCTGGGGTTGGATTATGGACCGGAATTATCGGAAATTTAGAATTTATGCAAGCGAAGGTACCATCAGATTTTCTTAAGTCGCTTATCCTTGCTACTGGATTATTAGCAGGAATTCTTGTTGGCCCCCTTGCTGGTCGAATGACCGATCAGTATAGTAAAAAAACAATCATGATTTATTCGGGAATTGCCCGTATGTTCAGCGTCATCTTTATGTTCCTCGCTCTTTATACCGGCTCCGTCTGGTGGATGGTCGTGTTTATGATTGGCATTCAGCTCTCTGCTGCTTTTTATTTTCCAGCACTACAATCAGCCATCCCTCTAATAGTTGCAGAAAACCAACTTCTCCAACTGAATGGAGTACATATGAATGTGGCGACCATTTCACGTGTACTAGGTACGGCTTTGGCTGGTGCCATGCTGGTCGTTATGCCGTTATCCATGTTGTATGTAGCATCTTTTGTTGCTTACGGTATTTTACTCGTTTTCACCTTCTTTTTAAAAATGGATGAGCCTGCTCTATCTAGTTCATCACTGAAAAATAACGGATCTAGTGGATTTAAAGACGTCCTCCCTGTTATCAAAGGAATGCCCGTAGTCTTGATGACACTCATTATGGCACTTGTTCCATTGTTGTTTCTTAGTGGCTTCAATTTGATGGTGATTAACATTAGTGAGATTCATGATGACTCCTCGATTAAAGGATTGATTTATACAGCAGAAGGTATTGCCTTTATGCTAGGAACATTTGTGATTAAAAGGCTCAATGATAAATGGTCTCCTTTTACCATCATTTTCGTTTTTTCAACCGTGATCGGTTTGGGTCAAATCTCCTTGTATTTTGTTGAGATCAAGGCTCTTGCTATTCTTTCTTTTGCAATAGTTGGTTTTGCAGTTGGCTGCTTTTACCCGACCGTCTCTACTTTGTTTCAAACGAAGGTTCCAAAGAGCTTTCACGGCCGCTTCTTTTCGTTCCGGAATATGCTTGACCGGATCATGTTTCAGGTCGTGCTACTAGGAACCGGGTTTTTATTAGATGTAGTTGGATTGCAGATTATGGTACTTATTTTCGGAGCCATTTCATTACTCACTACAGGAATCTTTTATAGTAGACATAAACAGCATCCTGTTGAGCTAGATGTGGAAGTTGTAACAGTTACCAAATAAATCCATCAAGAGGTGTTCATTATGGACACCTCTTTGTTCGTATTTTATTGCCTTTTAGTTGAGTTTTCATATTTATCTGACTAATGAAACCCTTAACACGAATATTATTTCATCATTTTACCAGTAACTTTCGGAATTATTCGCTATTTCACTATTGAACTACAATATAATGGTGATATAATAATAACTAACTTCATAGGATTCACTCATATAATAGCGAGAATATGGCTCGCAAGTTTCTACCGAATTACCGTAAATGATTCGACTATGAGTGAGCAATGGGATTGCTTACGATATTTGTTTTATCCATGCAAACCACGCCTTTTAAAGTCTAAGGTCATTGCTTCACTCAATTTGATGTGAATGCAATGAAGTTAGGCTTTTTTATTTTTCTTTCTTAGGGAGGACATATGAAGTTATTACAGGACAAGATTTTACAAGAGGGAAAAGTACTCTCCGAGTCTGTTTTAAAGGTTGACTCGTTTTTAAACCACCAAATTGACCCTCAGCTTATGCTAGAGATTGGTGAGGAATTCGCTCGTATATTTGCAAATGAAGGAATTACAAAGATACTCACACTTGAGTCTTCAGGGATCGCTCCTTCGGTTATGACAGGATTAAAGCTTGGCATTCCTGTTATTTTTGCTAGAAAGCGCAAGTCTCTTACATTAACAGACGATTTACTAACGGCAACTGTATATTCATACACGAAACAAGAGTCTAATGAAATCTCTATTTCTAACAAATTTATTGAAAAGGGTGATCACGTCCTTATCATTGATGACTTTTTAGCAAATGGAGAAGCTGCCTTAGGTCTTATCGAGCTTGCTACACAGGCTGAAGCAACGATTGCTGGAATTGGAATCGTTATTGAAAAATCGTTCCAAGCTGGTGGAAAAAAATTAAGAGAACAAGGCTGGAAGGTTGAGTCACTAGCAAGAGTAGAATCCCTTTCAAATGGAAAGGTCAAATTTGTAAAAGACAAGGTGGAGGAATCAGTATAATGAAAACAAATCCGTTCAAACTTACTTCTTTAGGAATTCAACATGTACTTGCCATGTATGCTGGGGCAGTTATTGTTCCACTAATCGTCGGAGGAGCACTTGGATTAACAGGTGAGCAATTAACTTACTTAGTTTCGATCGATATTTTAATGTGCGGTGTGGCAACACTTTTACAAGTTTGGAAAAATAAATTCTTTGGAATCGGCTTACCTGTTGTTCTTGGCTGTACATTCACTGCCGTTGGTCCAATGATTGCAATCGGTGGAGAATATGGGATTTCTGCCATTTATGGATCGATTTTAGTTTCTGGTCTTTTCGTTGTTGTGATTGCGAAGTTCTTTGGAAAGCTCGTTCGATTTTTCCCACCTGTAGTAACAGGTTCAGTTGTAACGATTATCGGGATTACACTCATTCCTGTTGCTATTAACAATATGGCTGGTGGTCAAGGAAGCCCTGATTTTGGTTCTATGACAAACATTTCTTTAGCTTTTGGAACTCTTCTTTTTATTATTGTTTTATACCGCTTTTTCACAGGTTTTGTTCGTTCGATTTCGATTCTTTTAGGTTTATTAGCAGGTACAGTGGTTGCTGCCTTTATGGGAATGGTTAATTTTTCAGCTGTAGCTGAAGCTAGCTGGTTCCACATGGTCACTCCTTTCTATTTCGGAATGCCAACATTTGAAATCACAGCGATTTTAACGATGATTCTTGTTGCGATGGTAAGTTTGGTTGAGTCTACTGGAGTATATTTTGCCTTAAGTGATATTTGTGAAGAGGAAGTAACGGAAAAGGATTTAGCTAACGGGTATCGTGCAGAAGGCCTAGCTATTCTTTTAGGTGGATTATTTAATTCTTTCCCATATACTACGTACTCACAAAACGTTGGTCTTTTACAAATCACGGGTGTGAAAAGCAAAAACGTGATTTATACTGCTGGAGCCATGTTAATTCTATTAGGATTTATTCCTAAAATCGGTGCCTTAACAACCATCATTCCTACATCTGTTCTAGGTGGAGCCATGATTGCCATGTTTGGAATGGTTATTGCGTATGGTATTAAAATGTTAAGCAAGGTGAACTTTGCCTCACAAGAAAACTTATTAATCATTGCTTGTTCGGTTGGTATCGGTCTTGGCGTAACAGCTGTTCCTGACCTTTTTGCTCAAATGCCATCAAGCATCCGCATTTTGACTGATAACGGAATTGTTGCTGGCAGCATTACGGCAATTCTTTTAAATATTGTATTTAACGTAGCTCCGAAAGCGGAACGTGTTCAACCGGTTTTGAATGAGCAGAAAGCATCTTAATTTAAACTTTCGGCCATCCCACTGATGTGGGGTGGTTTTTTTGTTATTATTTATTTAATAAACAAAAATCGAAATGAGGATATATATGCCAGAGTTAATTAAAGATAGATATAGCCCTTCATTTTTTAACCAATTTATCAAAATCTTGAAGTCAGCTTATCCAAGCTTTGATGAAAACCAGTTTTTAACCTTTATTTATGATGACGAATGGGAAAAGCGGGAATTCAAGCAACGAATTCGCCATATATCAGTTGCATTAAGAGAGTCCTTACCGCAATCGTATGATTCTTCTATTGAAATATTGCTGACTATCGCTCCACAATGCAAGGGTGTAGAATATTTGTTTTTTCCTGATTTTGTTGAAGTGTTCGGTCTAGACAATTGGGAAACCTCGATTTTTGCACTAGAGCAATTCACTAAATATTCGAGCTCCGAGTTTGCGGTTCGACCGTTTATTTTAAAAAACCAACCAAAAATGATGAATCAAATGCAGCATTGGGCGTTAGATGAGGACGAGCATATACGAAGATTAGCGAGTGAGGGCTGCCGTCCGCGTCTCCCGTGGGCACCAGTTTTGACTGCTTTAAAGAAAGATCCAACTCCCATCTTACCTATCCTTGAAAAATTAAAGGATGACCCTTCCCTTTATGTAAGGAAATCTGTAGCAAATAATTTAAACGATATTTCAAAAGATCACCCCAACTTATTAAAGCAAATCGTTCGTGAATGGAGAGGACAACATCCGCACACCGATTGGATTTTAAAGCATGCTAGTCGCAGTTTGCTGAAAAAAGGGGATGTTGAAATTCTTCAACTATTTGGATATTCATCAGCGGCTAATATAGGTGTCCAAAATTTCACTCTTTCATGTGATCAACTATCACTTGGTGAGATATTAACGTTTTCATTTGACGTTATTAACGAATCCATTGAATCACAAAATCTTCGAATTGAATACGGAATTGATTTTATGAAAGCGAATGGAAAACAAGCCCGAAAGATTTTTCATTTATCACAGAAGACCTATTCGTGTGGAACGACCCACTTGACTCGAGAACATTTGTTTAAGAATTTGACTACACGCAAGCATTATGAAGGTTTGCACGGTCTAGTTATTCTTATAAATGGAGAAGAGAAAGCAAAGTCTGAATTTATTTTAAGGGTTAAGGAAGATTAAAGTAATCTATAAGAAAGATTAAAACAGCCATTTTGCATTTGTGCAGGATGGCTGTTTTTGTGTTACCACCATTTCCAAATGGACCAATCGCCCCAGGTGTACTGTTTGTTATCACCCCAGTCTTTGTCATACCATGAGTAATCATCTTTATCATCGTCATCACGGTCATGATCATGGTCTCCTTTTTTCCAGCAATACCAATCATGCCATACGTCCTTTGACTCAACACATTTGCTACTATCTTTCTTTTCCCTTAGACATCCATCCCAATCTTCCCAGTCGTCATCGTCCCAATCGTGGTCCCAATCTTTATCCCCATCTTTATCCCAATCCTCATCTCCCCACTGCTCATCCCAATCATTACTCCCTTTCGAACTAGAAAAGGAAAAGAGGAAACTAAAAAAAAAGACTTTGTTGATTGTGAATCACTATAAGAGTAACTTGATGTTGCTAAAGCAGAGGATGGGAAAAGAAGACCAACAATCAGCATCACAATGGTCCAGTATTTTAAAGAGCTCTTCAAGAGTTCACCTCCTTTTATCACGTCATACTTTACTACTATTATAACACAGTGTGTTCTTAATTAAGAACAGTAATATTTCTATCCCTCCCTCTAAAATAGAAAAACCCTCAATCAAAGGATTGAGGGTTCCAACTTGTAACTGCTTAGTTTTCTTCGATTTCTCTACGATTTTTCTTCAACATTTTTGAAAGTACTTCATATACAATCGGTACAATCACTAGTGTTAGAAGTGTTGATGATGTTAAACCACCAATTACCGTGATCGCTAATCCTTTTGAGATTAGGCCAGCTCCACCAGCGCCAAATACCATCGGTACCATTGCACCAATTGTTGCGATGGCTGTCATTAGGATTGGACGTAATCTTGTAGCTCCCGCTTCAATGATTGCGTCACGGATCGACATTCCTTCACGTTCCATATGAATAATGCGATCGACGAGTACAATTGCGTTAGTAACAACAATACCAATTAACATCAATAGTCCCATCATCACGGATACAGAGATCGTCTCACCAGCTATCCATAGTCCAACGAAGGAACCAATCACCGCAAATGGTAAGGAGAATAGAATCGCAAATGGCGCTAACCCTTCACCGAATGTGACAACTAAAATGAAGTATACAATCAGTACAGCTGCCAACATCGCTACCCCAAGTTGCGTAAATGTCTCTTGCATATCCGCTGCTACACCAGAAACTCCAAGTGTTACTCCCTTAGGCAGATCAAGTTTATCGATCTTTTTATCTGCTGCAGATGTTGCGGCAGATACATCATCTGTCGTGACTGTTCCAGAAACGGTAGAGTAGTATTCCCCTTCACTACGAGCTAATGTGTTATAGGTTGTTCCCTCTTCTACTGATACGAGTTCAGATAACGGCATGGTCGTACCTAATGCAGTTGGTATTTGAGTTTTCAATAATTCATCGATCGATTTTGCGTCTGTTTTGGCTTCACGTTGAACGATGACATCAATTTTTTCACCGTCATTTTCTACGGTTGTTAACACGTCTTCAGAACCTGTATTTGCTAGTGCTCCTACAATTTGTGCGGTGGTTAGACCGTATTGTAACACATCCTGTTGATCCACATTTAACACATGCTCCACATATGGATTTTCCATATCAGATGTCACATCTTCCAAGTTTTTCACATCTTTTAATGCATCCTCAACTTGGTTCACCGCTTCATTTAAGTCTTCTAAGTCTTCACTGTACAATGTGTAGCTTACTTCGTTTGAACTCATGCTACCCATCGCCATGTTTTGTGATTTCCATTCACCAGAATGATCAATGTTAAATACATAATCTTCTACTTCTTTTTTCACTTCAGGGAAATCTTTCATGTCAGGATCAAAGATCAGGTACATTAACGCACCTTTTGCCCCACCCGTCATGATTGACGACATATCTGTAGAAGCACTATTGTTATAAGATATTTGAACAATGTCTATATCCTCACGTTTCATGAGTTCTTGTTCAACTTCTTCAATATTTTCTAATGACTCTGCCTCAAGCTCACCAGCAGCTGGTGTGTACGTTAAATAAATTGTTTTTTCTTCTTCAGAACCCATAAAACTAAAACCAATGATTGGAGTTAAAGCAAGAGATCCCGCAAGTAATGCTACCGCAATGACAGATGTAATGATCTTATGATTTAATGCTTTAGCTAGCACACCTTTGTACCATGTTGCTAATCTTCCAACCTCGTTGTGCTGTTTAACTTTCTTTTCTCCATATAAATTTTTACGGAATAAGAAATGTGATAATGCTGGAACAATCGTAATCGCAACAATTAGTGACGCCCCTAAGGCAAAGGCCATCGTTAATGCAAACGGTCTAAATAGTTCTCCAACCATCCCGCCAACGAACATAAGTGGTGCGAATACCGCAACCGTTACAAGCGTGGATGACAAGATTGGTTTAAACATCTCAATGGTTGCTTCACGAATTAATGCACGACCTCTAAGCTTTTCATTTTCCAAATTCATTCGTCTATAGATATTCTCCACGACAACAATGGAGTCATCAATAACACGACCAATCGCTACCGTAATGGCACCTAAGGTCATAATGTTTAATGTAATATCAAGCCAATTCAATAGCAAGAATGCCATAAAAATCGAAACTGGAATCGATACGATTGATATAAGTGTTGATTTCACATCACGCAGGAATAAAAGAATGATGATGACCGCAAACAAGCCACCAAATAGTGCTTTTTCTACCATTGTGAAAACAGAGTCTTCAATTGGTTTTCCTTGGTCTAATGTTACATCAATGACTAATCCATCAATGGCCTCTTTTTCTTCCTCAATCAAGTCTTTAATTTCATTAACAACTTCAACGGTATTTGCCTGTTGCCCTTTTGTGATTTGAATAGCAATGGCCTCTTCCCCATTTGTACGGGAAATAGATTGTACTTTACCAACCGTTTCTATTTTAGCAATATCTCCTAATGTGACAAACGGAGTTGGATTTTCCGCCGTTGGTGTAACCGGAATTAATATTTCTTTTAATTCATCAACGGTTTTAATATCTCCATCAACGGCTACTGCTTCTTCTCCTTCTTCAAACTCTTGGAGACCTAACGATAAAGCCATATCACTTGCTTGAACCATTTGTTTCACGGTGTCTTCCGTTAACCCTAGAGCTTCCAACTTCTCTTGGTTATACGTGAATTGCACTTCCTCGATATGTTGACCCGTAATCGTTGTTGATCCCACACCATCAATATTGTTTATTTTCGGTAAGATGGTTTCTTCTACTGTTGTTGACAAGTCAACAATATCTTCCTCTGTGCTGGCTATTGATAAAGCCAAGACAGGCATCATATTCATACTAAGCGCCATAATCGATGGCTCTTCAGCAGCTTCCGGTAACGTTATATTATCTAGTGCTGCTTCTAGTTCACGTTTTTTCTCATCCATATCAACGCCATATTCGTACTCAATTTGCAATTGTGCTACGTTTGCAGATGAGTTTGAAAAGACCGCCTTAACATCTTCAAGCCCCTCAATCGTCTGCTCCATCGGTATCGATACTTCATCCATTACTTGTTCAGCCGTTGCACCTGGATACACATCCATGACAATCAAATATGGAATGGATACATCTGGAATACTCTCCATCTTCATTTTTGTCCCAGAGTATATACCAGCAGCTGTTACAATAATGGTTAATAACCACACAGCAAGTTTATTTTTCAGGACGAAATTAACTAAACTTTTCAAACATTGTTCTCCCCTTTTGATTAATTCCCTATGATTTGTTATAATCAAAACTGCAAATGACCAATTAGTCATTACTATAACAATATAACTGACTGACTAGTCAATCGTCAACTTGTTTGTACTCACAATGTGTTAATACGGATTACGATTAAGAAAGATTCAAATTTTTATCATAAAAAAGATATATTACAGATGAAACTTGGTTTAACGGGGGTTTTTATATGAATGAAAAAGATAGACAAATTATCGAAGTGAGCATGAGGCTTTTCGCTAGTAAAGGATTTTCAACAACATCCATCCAAGAAATTGCAACAGAAAGCGGAATTTCTAAAGGCGCCTTTTATTTACACTTTAAATCAAAAGACGACTTACTATTAGCTATTTTAAAATACCATTTTGAAATGATAGAGAAAGCCTTCTCTGAACAAACGATAAACATACAAAGTCCACGTGAAAAGCTAATCTGTCAACAAATGGTATTGTTTTCACATTTTATTACGCACAGAGACTTTCTTATTATGCTAACAAAGGAACAAGCAATACCTAGAAATGAAACCATTAAACAACTATTATTAGAAAAGCAAATGGAATCTCATCAACACTATCGTAGAAGCATTATCGAAATCTACGGTCCTGATATAGAACCGTATTCTTGGGATATAACCATCATCCTTGAGGGCATGATTAAATCGTATATGGGTGTTTTATTATTTTCTTCACCTGATTTCAATATTAGACAGGTTACTGAGTTTATTCTTAGGAGAACAGATAGTATCGTGAAGGATATTCATGAGGACAATCCATTCTTAACAAATAAGAAAGTAGAGGAACTTTTGACCTTTTTCTTTTCGTCTAATCAACCATCTATTTCAACTGTATTAAAAAACTTAGAAGAAGAGATAGAAAAAATAGGAGAAGACGAACTACTTGTCACTTTTCAAGTATTGAAGGAAGAAATAGAAAAAGAAAAGCCGAGAGCTCCTGTCATTCAAGGGATGCTATCAAACTTCAATGAATTTCCTAGCCTTGACCACTACAAAGGTTTTATTTCAGAATATTATTCAAAAAAGTAAACGTTCAGCGGTTGAACGTTTTTTACATAGTTTGACCAGATAGTCATCTAAAAGGTATACTATCTATGACCGTCTAGTCAAATGAAATGAGGGGTAAACATGAAGCTAAATGAGGTAGTAAAGCGAGCAGTTCGTGAAACGGTGACAATAAGCAAACGATTAACGAGTGCGCAAATTGTTGAAAAGCTGCAAAAACAAGGGATACAAGCTTCACTATGTAAGCGCCTTGTAGCACATGAATAGGAGTAGAATACTTTGAAAACAGCCATGTTCAGTAGGCTTGTCCTAACCATTATTTTATATAGCGCCTTTACCTTTTATATCAGTTGGAATGTACATCTGTGGCTACAGTCCACTTTTTCAGTCAATATACCCGGCTTTGTCGTTGCAGTTATCTTTTTATTATCCTACAGCTATGTGTTAGCGAGATTTTTTAAAAAATTATTATTTCTAAAATATATAGGTTCCTATTGGTTCGGTATTATTCAATACACCTTGTTGCTTCTTCCAATCGCAGATTTTATTGGTTGGCTATTTATTTTTGCTGGCTTCTCTTCTGACCGTGTTATTTTTTGGGTTGGTACCACTGTCCTTTTGGGGATGATCAGTATTTTGGGGCTTGGTACTTTTAACGCATATAATCCTGTAATTAGAGAGCATGAAATTGAAATAGAGAAGGAAACTTCATTTTCTTCTCTCCGGGTCGTTATGGCATCTGATATGCACTTCGGCCATTTATCCTGTAAAACTCATGCGAATCGATTAGTTCAAGAAGTGAATTCACTTAATCCCGATCTGATTCTGTTACCAGGAGATATTATTGATGATGACCCTGAGCCTTTTATTCAAAAAGGATTCGGTTTCATTATGGAAAACCTATCAGCTACCTATGGCGTATACGGGGTTTTAGGAAATCATGAATATTACGGTGGCGGAATTCCCATGTATATAAAAGAAATGCAGCGTATTGGAATACCTATCTTAATGGACGAAACCGTTGTCCTTGAAGGTGGCATTCAACTTGTAGGGAGAAAAGATAAGACCGACCGCAACCGAAAACACATTGAAAACCTATTAGAGAGTTTAGATGAAACAAAACCGATTTTTATTATGGATCATCAACCACTTGAGCTTGTTCAAGCAGCAGAGCACGGAGCCGATTTAATGTTGTCTGGACATACTCATCGTGGACAGATGGCACCGAACCACTTGATTACCAGAAGAATTTTCGAGCTTGATTGGGGATATTTGAAGAAAAGTCAGCTTCATGCATTTGTCTCCTCAGGCTTTGGCTTTTGGGGTCCACCGCTGCGGATTGGGAGTCGGTCAGAAATACTTTTGATTGATATTACTTTTACGAAGAACAGTTTGCGTACGTAGCGCAAACTGTTTTTATTTTTTTGAAAATTTATTTATTGACAAAGGCTTTATCCTCATAATATAATTACTTCGAAATAAAATATATTTAATTCAAGATATATGAACTAAAATAAAATTATTGGAGGTTTATTAAAATGACAAAAGCAAAATGGGCAGTAGACACAGCACACAGCAACGTAGATTTTTCAATCAAACATATGATGATCGCTAAAACAAAGGGGGCATTCCATAAGTTCGATGCTGAAATTGAAGCAGATCCAACAGATTTAACAACTGCTAACATCGTGTTTAACGTGGATGTAGCAAGCATTGACACTCGTAACGAAGATCGTGACAACCACCTTCGTTCGGCTGATTTTTTTGATGTGGAAAACTACCCAACTATGGTATTTAAATCTACTTCAATTGAAAGAAAAGACGAAGATGAGTACAACGTAACTGGAGACCTTACTCTTCACGGTGTAACAAAATCTGAAACTTTTGTTGTAACTTTTGAAGGTCAAGGCAAAGATCCTTGGGGTAATGAAAAGGTTGGTTTCAGTGCAGAAGGTACAGTTAACCGCAGTGATTATGGTCTAACTTGGAACGCTGCTCTTGAAACAGGTGGAGTACTTGTTGGAGATAAAGTGAAGTTTTCTATTTCTTTAGAGGCTGCAAAGGCTGAGTAACACTTACTGAAAAAGCTCCAGGAACGGTTCCTAATGGGTTCCGTTTTTCTGTACTTTCTTATTAAAAGACACAAGAATTGACGTATGAATTGGCATACGTCTTTTCTTTGACATAGCAATTGACATCATTATATATGGTTAAGCACCCGAGCAGAGAAATAGACGGAGAAATTCCGCTTAATTAGAAATTATTATTAAAAAAAGCTTAAATAAACGGAGAGATTCCGCCTATTTGCTCGAAAAGTTCGAAAAGGGGAGATTTTGCTTTGCATAAGCGGAAAACCTCCCCTTATTGACCCCGAAACATGCTCCATTCTGCAACTAACCGGAAAACCTCCGCTTATTTTTACTTTTGCTAGTTACTCGATTTAGGACAAGTCATCTTTTTTTAAAGGGAGTGCGTTTTACCTCAAAAATCCAAGTGAATCTCAAACTCTTTTATCGATATCCTAAACGTCTTGAAATGTTTAATCCTGTTTCAAGGACATGTGGTTTCAATTCTTCAATCCGTTCTTCCGTCATTCGGATAGTTGGTCCAGAGACGCTGAGTGCCGCTACCGCGTTTCCGGCATGGTCAAAGATTGGTACGGCAATACACGTTATTCCAACCTCATTTTCTTGCAGATCTAGGGCATACCCTCTTTGTTTAACTGCTTCTAATTCAGATAGAAATTTTGAACGATCGGTAATTGTATATTTTGTATGAACAGGTAACCCTTTTCGGTTGATGATGTCATCCGATTTAGCAGCAGGTAAATAGGCTAATATGGCTTTTCCTACCCCTGTACAATGCATTGGCGCTCGTCTCCCTACCTTTGAGTGCATACGAAGCGTCTCTGTCCCTTCAAATTTTTCAATATAAACGACTTCATCATGATCATAAACGACTAAGTGGATAACCTCATCGGTAACCTTTCCTAACTCATGTAAGTATGGCTTTGCTTCCGTTCGGATATCTATGGAATCCAAAAGCTTTGAACTAATATCTAAAAAGGTATAACCAAGCCGATAACGACCACTATCAGCATCTTGCTCAATATACCCGTACTGCGCCAACGTCGTTAGTATACGGTAGACGGAGCTTTTGTTTATATCCATTTGATTAGCGATTTCTGTAACGCCAAGACCTTCTTTTTTCCTAGAAACAAGAGTAATAATATCAAGGGCGCGACTCACCGATTTGACCACATTTTCTCTTTCCATTTTCTTCACCTCACGCCCTGATCTGTTGATTATTTTTGATGGGCAAATTTTCTTTTTGCTTCGACTCTTCTACGATGTAAGATTGGTTCAGTATACCCGCTCGGCTGTTCATATCCTTTAAACACTAACTCACATGCTGCTTGGAAGGCAACGGAATCCTCGTATCTTTCAGCCATTGGACGGTAGTTTGAGTCTCCCGCATTTTGTTCGTCTACCACTTTTGCCATCCGCTTCATCGTTTCTAGTACTTGTTCCTTTGTACAAATTCCATGATGTAGCCAGTTGGCCATATGTTGACTTGAAATTCGTAAGGTCGCTCGGTCTTCCATTAGCCCGATATGATGGATATCTGGAACTTTAGAACAGCCAACTCCTTGCTCCACCCAACGTACTACATATCCGAGTATCCCCTGTGCATTATTGTCTAACTCTGCTTGAATCTCTTCTTTACTCCAGCTCTTATCTCCTGCCACTGGAATGTTTAAAATATCAGCTTGATAGTTTTGTAGGTTATGCTTCAGTTCCTCTTGAACTGAACCTACATGGACTTGATGATAATGTAGAGCATGAAGGGTCGCAGCCGTCGGTGATGGCACCCAAGCCGTGTTAGCTCCTGCTTTCAAATGACCGATTTTTTGTTTCATCATTTCAGCCATCAAATCTGGCATTGCCCACATCCCTTTTCCAATTTGTGCTTTTCCTTGGAGACCCGCGGTAAGGCCTGTAGCGACATTGGACTTTTCATAGGCTTGAAGCCAAGTGGATGTTTTCATCTCATTTTTTCGTATCATCGCTCCTGCTTCCATTGAAGTATGAATTTCATCTCCCGTACGGTCAAGGAAGCCGGTATTGATAAACACAATTCGTTCCTTTACTTCATGTATGCAATTCTTCAAATTGAGACTCGTACGTCTTTCCTCATCCATTACCCCAATCTTTATCGTGTTCCGCGGCACAGTGATTAAGTCTTCAACCCGATTGAATAATTCATTGGCAAAAGCGACTTCCTCAGACCCGTGCATTTTTGGTTTTACAATATAAATAGAGCCCTTAGAGGAATTTTGATATAAGCCATTCCCTAAAAGAGAGTGCTTCGCAATTAAGCTTGTTAGTACAGCGTCCATGATCCCTTCTGGCACTTCATTTCCTGCTTGATCTAGGATGGCGTTAGTCGTCATTAAATGGCCGACATTTCTAACGAACATAAGGGAGCGACCTTTTAATGAGAATAGCTCTCCTTCTGGACTTGTATATTCACGGTCAGGTTGCAAGCTACGAGTTAGGGTTTGTGAGCCTTTTTGGAAGGAGGCTGTTAAGTCCCCTTTCATTAATCCTAGCCAATTTCGGTACACACGTACTTTGTCTTCGGCATCTACTGCGGCAACAGAATCTTCGCAGTCCATAATGGTGGTTAAGGCCGATTCCATAACAATATCTTTTACACCAGCAGCATCTGACACTCCGATTGGTGAATGGCGATCAATCTGGATTTCAAAGTGGAGGTCGTTATTTTTCAACAAGATGGCTGATAGATTTTCACTTCCACCCTGGTATCCGACGAATTGCTTTTGATTTTTCAACTGTGTCTTGTTTCCATTTGTTAGGGTAATGATTAGCTGACCCTCTTGAATATGATAATTGGTTACGTCTGAATGGGAGCCTTCCTGAAGAGGAGCCGTTTGATCTAAAAATTGCTTTGCAAAAGAGATTACTTTTTCCCCACGAATAGGATTATAAACTCCTGTTTTTGATGCTCCCTCTTCCTCACTAATAACGTCTGTTCCATAAAGGGCGTCATACAGACTTCCCCATCTCGCATTGGCGGCATTCAAGGCGTACCGGGCATTGTCAACAGGAACAACGAGCTGAGGGCCCGCTTGGAGGCTTATTTCTTCATCCACATTTTCTGTTGTAACTTCAAAATCAGGTACTTCTTGTTCTAAATAACCGATCTCCGTTAAGAAGTTTTTGTAGGACTCAGGTGTGAAGGATGGTTGTTGTTTATTGAATGTGTTGATTTGCTGTTGGAGAAGATCTCTTTTTCTTAAAAGTGCTTCATTTTTCGGTGTTAGATCATGGACCAGCTCTGTAAACCCCTCCCAAAATGATTCTTCATCGAGCTGTGTTTGTGGCAGCGCTTCCTTTTGGATGAAATGATAAAGCTCTGCTGCAATCTTTAACTTCCCCTTTGTTACATAAATAGACATTCTCTTTCCTCCCTTTGAAAATAGACTGTTTCTTATTACGCAACGCTGTTTGTTATTTTGTATGTATTTATCGTAACACACAATTATTAGATAATTCAAACAGTATTTGATGAACATTTTCAAAAACAAAAAACCTAGATTCCACCGAATCTAGGTTTCCCATATTTCTATTCAGCGACAGTTAATAATGCTTCTTCGCCTTCTACGTCTGTAGGTATTTCTATAGCTCGTTGTTCTTCGTATTTAACAAATGCTTCGGCCACACGGTTAGCAATGCGTTTGTTCACTGGATGTTTGTCATTCGACGCCCAAGGAACAACGACGGAGAACGCTACTTTAGGATTCTCAGATGGATAGTAACCGACGAATGTAAGGTTGTAGGTTGCTTGCCCCCACTTTGAGCGGTCTGGTCCATAATAATAGGTTTGTGCCGTACCTGTTTTCCCTGATACGTCCATCGTGAATGAGCCTTTTGCCGTACCATTCGATCCATTAACAACTCGGTAAAATCCTTCACGAACACGTGCCAAGTCTTCATCTGTATTTAATACTCGATTTAGTACTTCAGTTTCAATGTTCTGAACGACTGGCCCTAGCCCTTGTTCACTTATAGGTTCATGGACACTTGCCACAAGATGAGGCTTCACACGCATACCGCCATTTGCAATCGCTGAAACGTATTGTGCCATTTGAAGCGGTGTATACGTATCGTACTGACCGATAGCCATGTCGAGTAGTAACCCTGGGTTATCGGGAACTCCTTGGAACCCTGTTGCTTCGTTCGGAAGATCCACTCCCGTTGACACACCGAGACCAAATTGCTTATAAATATTTCTTAATCTCGTGTAATCCTCTTGTTGAACGGATATAGGAGAATTAGCCACATAATTTACGCCCGCCATTTTCATAACGGTATGGAACATATACACGTTACTAGATACTTCTAGCGCTTTTAAGTCATTCAAGCTTCCGAAGTTTTTCCATGATGACTTTGGTTTTGCCCCTTTTAAAAGGATCGGTGAATCGTAGAAGTATGAACCGTGCTTAATCGCACCGGTCTGATATCCAGCGAGAACGGTTGCTCCTTTGACTGTCGATCCCATTTCATACTGACTTGCAAACGCTCCAACAGAGTAGTCAAGTAGCTCGCTCCTATTTTCCTGGTTAATCATTTTTCCTGCGATGCTATACACTTCACCAGTATACGGATGCATCATAACTACAAAGGCACGGTCAAGGAGGTTATTTCCTTTCCCTGCTTTTGCATCCCGTATTTCTTCTTCTAGTATCTTTTCAACTTCCTTTTGCAAGTCGGCATTGATACTTAAGCGTAAATCCATTCCTCTTGATCCTTCAGAAACGATTACTTCATCAACCACGTTACCACTTCGGTCGCTTACGTATTTCTTTTGACCTTTATTCGGATGCAATAATTCTTCATATTGGTATTCTAAATAGCTTTTTCCAACTCGATCGTTACGGGAATAGCCTCTAGATAAGTAATAATTGCTTCTTTCTTCTAATATTCCTTGTTTGGCTGTTGTTACACTGCCTAAAACAGGCTTTAACATTTCACCAAATGGATAAATACGATTCCAGTCTGTAATAATTTCTACACCTGGAAGATAGCTGAGATTTTCCGATACCGTTGCCATCTCTTCAAGAGTTAGCCCCTCAGATTTAATCGTTTGAATTTCATACATATAGCCACTAGTCATACGCTTATATATAATGGCTTCCTCAAGCTCTTTTTCTTCAATTTCTTTCAAAGCAGTTTCAGGAACTCGCTCAATTTGAAGGGCATATTGTTCTTTCCCCGTAAGCGAAAGTTCCTTTTCCTTTAAAAGCTTTTCCGCTTCATCTGGATAAGCAGCTAACCAGTAATCCTTTAAATCTCTCTCTTTATAACTCTCTTTTTCTAAGCTTAATAGTTTTGCAAGTTTCCGCGTTACTTCAATTTTATCTTCAGTTGTCATGCCTGGTTCTTCTGAAAAGGCGACAGCATCCATTCCTTCATTATCTACAATCACTTGTCCATGTCGGTCATACATTTTGCCTCGAGGTGCTGGCAAACTAACAACCGTTGCATCAAGTCTTGATACTTCTTTACTATATGATTCCCCGAATACGATTTGTACTAATCCTAAACGGATAATGAGAAGTGTAAATAGACAAAATATAACAAAGAACAGTAGGTTTAACCGAAATGATCTACTTTTTAAATTCTTTTTAAGTAATTCCCTATTTCCCAATTTTCAGTTCTCCCTTCCACACCCAACTAATTATAACAAACTTTTAAGGAGAACTAGGAGACGAATCGACATTTTTTTCTAAGCACATTTTACCTTTTATGTTCCTACATATATCGGTAAATACTAAAACATGTACCAGACCAGCGAAAGGATTGGTTGAGATGCTATCAAGTCAGCAACTACAGCAATTTAAGCAAGTGTTAGAAGACCGTAAAGCTCAGATAGAAGAGGAATTTGAAAGCAATGATCATTTCAATTTGCAGCGAAGTCTTTCCGATTCGGTAAGTGAACTTTCTGTTTACGACAACCACCCTGGTGATGCTGGAACCGAATTATACGAACGAGAAAAAGATCTCGCTCTTAACGAGCATTATCGATTGGAATATCGTAATACACTTGAAGCAATAGAAGCAATCAAAAACGGAACATACGGTACATGCGTTGTTTGTCATAAAGAGATCCCTGTTGAGCGTTTAGAAGCTCTTCCAAATACACTATATTGTATAGAGCACACTCCAGATAAAGTGACCTCACATGAAAGACCGATCGAAGAAGGTGTATTAATGCCTCCTTTCGGCAAATTTGATATGGATGAGACCGATGAAAATGTCTCATATGATGCAGAGGATTCCTGGCAGGATGTTGCAAGCTATGGAACGTCTGAGAGCCCATCAGATTTAGTGGAGCAAGTGGATCATTATAATGACATGTATATCGAACCTCAAGAGAATGTTGGTTATGTGGAAGATTATGAAAACTTTGTCGGCGTCGATATTACCGGAAAGCATGTAACTGTCTATCCAAATAAGCAACATGAAAAGTATGAAGAGGAACTCGACGAAGAAGGCATTATGACAACCTTCGGTGATCTTCCGGCCGTTGAGCATGACCCTTATACGGAAGAAGCTCTAGAGAAAGATGAAAAAGGACAATGATTTCATTGTCCTTTTCTCTGTCTTTTTTAAAATAAAAGCTCGTACACCTCATTTAATTGTTTGGCACGGGTCTCATCTTGTTCATTATTGGCATGCTTAATTTCCTCGGGCAAAATACTGTTCAAGAAATTATTCTCTTCATCAGATAGGCTTCGGACAAAACTTTCTTCCGTTGGAAAATGTCCTTGCTCAATCTTTTTAGAAATATATTCGGCTGTGTCAGATCGATCCGTATAGTTCGATAAAATTTCTCTTAAATAAGCTAATGGCTTGTTCATTCAGGTTCCCTCCTTTTTATGGCACATACGTACATTTTTGCTGTTTTGCTCGAGATTTATGTATGTTTCTCTCTTCCTTAAAATTACCATCAATACTAGGACAGTGACTGAACATCCTAATAGTAGGAAATAAACGATGAGGTGAGAAGGATGTTTCGAAGAACAAGACCGCTTATGCTTATTGGATTAGCATTATTGCTGATTATAGGTGTTGCTCGAATGATGCCCGATCGAGAAGTAAGAACGCTCGACCGAAATACGATAGATATGCGAAAAGTGAATAATGAACCTTCTCAAGATCAAACGTCGAGGCTAATGGATTTAAATAATGATCCATCCAATAACCGTTTAGTTTCAAAGCTTAATCATCATTCAGAAATTCAGATTATTAACCATAATGAAGACGATCAGAGTCACTACTACGAGCATGAGGCAACCGTAAAATTTAAAACAGAGATTAGCGATGAACGGCTTGCTCAAATTAATAAAGAGATTGATGCAAGTAGAAGTGAAAAATTAGCGAACCTATATATGTTCCGCTCCAAATCAAAAACGACTCACCAAATGCTTCTTTACTTCCGTGGGTTGGAGGAAGTGGAGTATGCAGAACCTAACTTCATTCTTTTACAAAATGAAGCGGTCGCACCAAATGACACTTATTATCAAGAGCAGTATCAATGGAATCTTCCCGTAATAGAAACAGAAAAAGGATGGGATATTTCTAAGGGTGATAAAAATGTCGTTATTGCGGTTGTGGATACAGGCGTAGATCTGGATCATCCGGATTTAAAACATAAATTGGTAGAAGGATATAACGCGATTGATGAGAAGGCTAGCGCAGATGACGATAATGGTCACGGGACACATGTTGCAGGTATCATCGCTTCTGAGACAAATAATCACGAAGGAGTGGCTGGAATCACATGGTACAATCAAATTATGCCAGTAAAAACATTAGCGAAGGACGGATATGGTTATACGTTCGATATTGCAAAAGGCATTGTCTGGGCCACAGACCATGGAGCCGATGTCATTAATTTAAGCTTAGGAAATTATCAACCCGCTACCGTTTTAAAAGAAGCTATTCAATATGCATATGATAAAGGAGTCGTTCTTATCGCTGCCTCTGGTAATGATAATACGAACCAGCCAAGTTACCCTGCTGCTTTTGACCAAGTTCTAAGCGTATCAGCTATTGGTTATTCAGGGGAACGGGCCTCTTTCTCGAACTATGGAGATTATATCGATGTAGCCGCACCAGGTGTTGATATTCCAAGCACCTATTTCGAAAACCAATATGCCGCCCTTTCTGGAACATCCATGGCGTCTCCACATGTGACAGGATTAGCTGGTTTAATACTATCGACCAATCCTACTTTATCGAATAAGGAAGTCATGGACATTATTCGTTCTTCCAGCTATGACATTGGAGAAGTGGGGAAAGATGAATATTTTGGAGAAGGATTAATTGATGTAAATAGAGCATTAGCTGCGGCTAAGCGAAAATAACCTAAGACCCTCGTTCCTGAGGGTCTTTCTTTGCGTTTAACACAAATCGATATGGTCTATACTTTTAGAGAAACTTTCAGGAAGGTGAGGATATGCACCACCGAATTTATACTAGTTTTTTGAGATTGCCCACGCTTGTCCGAATATTAACTATGGCTATATTACTCGTTCTTTTCTTTGGAATAATGATCCATCTTGTTGAGCCGAAGAGTTTTCCTACTGTTTTTGAAGGAATCTGGTGGGCCATCATTACTACATCAACCGTTGGATATGGGGACTACTCTCCTCAAACATTTCTAGGAAGAATCGTAGGAATACTCCTTATTTTTATAGGTGCTGGGTTCTTATCAACATATTTTATTACCCTTGCTACTACAGCCGTATCCAGGCAAAATAATTATCTAGAAGGAAAAGTTCATTTTAGAGGGGATAGACATTTGATTATCATTGGATGGAATGAACGATCAAAAGAAATTATTCAAACGCTTCGTACAATCGATCAGTTTTCAGATATTATTTTAATCGATGAAACTTTAGAATCAAATCCCATTATGGATGCAAAGGTGCACTTTATTAGAGGGAGAGCTTCTCAAGACCATGTGTTAATAAAGGCAAATATTGCAACAGCCGAAAAAGTCCTCATTACAGCCGATCAGCATAAGGATGAGCTGGATGCTGATATGAATACGATTCTTGCACTACTTACCATAAAAGGATTAAATCCTAACATTACCGCCATTGTAGAAGTTCTTACCCGTGAACAGATGGCAAATGCGAAAAGAGCTGGCGCTGACGAAATCATTCAATCAAACCGTATGATGAGTTATATTATGACAAATTGCATCGCCACCGATAGAATTGTATCCACTTTTGTTGAAGTACTTGATCAACTTCATGGAAGTAGAGTTTACTTCCATCCAGGCAAGGATTATGTTTCTCAATCATTTTATTCCGCGAATGGGGAGTTGCTTAAAGATGGAAAGCTTTTAATCGGAATTAAAAGAGGAGAAAACACGTTGGTGAATCCTCCTCAAGAAACGGTTATTGATGATCATGATGAGTTACTTATTATCGACCGACTTTAATCGATAAGAATTTGTTCGAGTTCTTGAACGAGTGCCTTACCGATATCTGCAAATTTTTCAGGAAAGCTTGCGTCCTTATCAATCGGTTCCTGGAACTGGTCAAAGGAAGCAGATGCATTGCCAATATATGCATGATCGTCTAAGTCGTCTTGATATAGATGTGATAGCAATAATGGTCTTTCCATCGCCACCGTACAATTTCGTGCGTCTAGTTGTCCATCTACTACTCGAAACGGAACTCTTAAAAATTGATACCCTTTTTCATCATCAATTTTATAATCTAAGTATCCGTGATCGTAATCCCAATTACCGCCAATAGTATAACCCAGCGGCTTCAATAATTGCTCTAGCTTATACAAATCAAAGTGCTTGCCTTCAATTTGTGAAGGAATTTGAATCATAGCCATCCCCCTTTTTCTTTTAGTTTCTCACAAAAAAAAGAGTGTTAGTCAAAAGAGAGAAAATCTCTAATGACTAACACCTTTTTTCCTATAAGATAAAGAGGTATAAATAGAACTTTGAACAGTGTCTAGCTCCAGCGCCCAGCGACTAGTGTACTTCGCAAAACGGGCGCTTGCGCTTTTCTTATAATTATAAACGCTTTTCAAGCTCCGCTTTCTTCTCTTCGAATCCAGGTTTGCCTAATAATGCGAACATGTTCACTTTGTATGCTTCTACACCAGGTTGGTCAAATGGATTTACACCAAGTAGGTAGCCGCTCATTGCACATGCTTTTTCAAAGAAGTATGCAAGGTAACCGAATGTGTAAGCATCCATTTGTGGAATCGTAACCACTAAGTTAGGAACTCCGCCGTCTGTATGTGCAAGCAATGTACCTTCGAATGCTTTGTTGTTAACAAAGTCAACCGTTTGGCCAGCTAGATAATTTAATCCGTCTAAATCACTATCCGCTTCTTCAATCGTTAGCTCATGACGAGGATTTTCTACAAGTACAACTGTTTCAAATAGGTCACGACGACCTTCTTGAACGTATTGACCTAAAGAGTGTAGATCCGTTGAGAAGTTTGCAGATGAAGGGTAAATTCCTTTTTGGTCTTTTCCTTCGCTTTCTCCAAACAGCTGCTTCCACCATTCTGCAAAATATTGCAAGCCTGGCTCATAGTTAATAAGCATTTCAATTGTTTTTCCTTTGTTGTAAAGGACGTTACGAACAGCTGCATATTGATATGCTAAGTTTTCTTCTAGCTCTGAGCTTCCGAAGTCATCACGTGCAGCTGCTGCACCTTTCATCATTGCTTCGATATCTGCCCCACTTGCAGCAATTGGAAGTAAACCTACAGCCGTTAGAACCGAATAACGACCACCCACATCATCAGGAATGATGAATGATTCGTATCCTTCTTCAGTAGCTAGCGTTTTTAATGCTCCTCTTGCTTTGTCAGTTGTTGCATAAATACGCTTCTTCGCTTCTTCTACTCCGTACTTTTCTTCTAAAAGCTTGCGGAAAATACGGAAAGCGATGGCTGGTTCTGTTGTTGTCCCAGACTTAGAAATGACGTTAAGGGAGAAATCCTTTCCATCTAAAAGATCCATAACATCTCTCATGTATGTAGAACTAATGTTGTTTCCGATGAAGATAATTTGTGGAGTGCTACGCTTTTCCTTTGGCAATGCATTGTAAAAGCTGTGTTGAAGCATTTCGATGGCAGCGCGTGCGCCTAAGTAAGAACCACCAATTCCACATACTAATAGAACATCAGAGTCTTGCTTGATTTTTTCTGCTGCTTTTTGGATGCGTGCAAATTCTTCTTTGTCGTAGTTAACTGGAAGGTCAATCCAACCTAAGTAATCATTTCCAGCTCCTGTTGCTTCATGTAATGAATGATGAGCAACTTTTACAAAATCACGTAAATAAGTAACTTCATGTTCCCCAAAAAAACTAAGTGCTTTTGAGTAATCAAAACGAACGTGTGTCATGAATGATCCTCCAATGATTTGTTGTTTACTATATCACTTTATCGAAAGCTGGTTAAGGAATCAAGAACTGTCTACTTATGTAAGCGCACACATTTCAAACAAATGTGTTAATTGTTAAGAAATGCTCAAAAACCCACCTTCTTACCGTAGTATTTCCACGCCTAAGAAAAAGAAACGCGTGCAATTACGAAAATTGCACGCAAAATAATTTTTATAAAGAAGCACGGTAAATCGCCATTACATCTTCTTTGTTTAACTTTGTGAAGTTTCCGAATTCGCCGTATACCATTGCTTTGTCAGCCATAACTTCGATTTGGCTATCGTCAATTTCGTAGTCTGCTAAGCGTGATGGTGCACCGATTGAGTTCCAGAACTCACGAAGTTTATCGATTCCTTCTAAACCTACCTCTTCATCTGTTTTGCCTTCTGCATTTACTCCGAATACGCGAACAGCAAGCTTCTTGAAGCGTTCTGGTTTCACTTTTAAGTTATGCTTCATCCAGTTCGGGAATAGAATCGCAAGTCCTCCACCGTGAGGGATATCGTAAACAGCCGAAACCGCATGCTCGATATTATGCGTTGCCCAGTCTCCACGGTATCCCATAGAAAGCATACCGTTTAATGCCATCGTTCCACTATAAAGTATGGTTGCACGATGCTCATAGCTTTCTAGGTTTTCAAGGAGCTTAGGTGCTGCTTCCATTACGGTAAGCAATAATCCCTCACACATACGATCCTGAAGTTCTGTATTTTCTGTTAAATGGAAGTAATGTTCAAACACATGTGTCATCATGTCGACAATTCCGTAAACGGTTTGATCTCTTGGAACCGTATATGTATTAACTGGATCTAGAATAGAAAATTGTGGGAAAGTAACTGCACTGCCCCATCCGTATTTTTCATTTGTTTCCCAGTTCGTAATAACAGAGCCTGAATTCATTTCGGAGCCTGTTGCAGCTAATGTTAATACCGTACCAAACGGAAGCGCTTCCTTTGCAACGGCTTTTCGAGTCATAAGGTCCCATGTGTCACCGTCATACTTCGCACCAGCAGCAATTGCCTTTGTACAGTCGATAACACTTCCACCACCAACGGCTAATAGAAAATCAATTCCTTCATTTCTGCAGATTTCTACTCCCTTTTTGACTGTAGAGATACGAGGATTAGGTTCCACACCTGATAACTCAAATAACTCAACATCTACTTCTTTTAATAATGACAAGACCTGATCATATAGGCCATTTCGTTTAATGCTTCCGCCTCCATACACAAGTAACACTTTCTTGCCGTATTGAGGTACTTCTACCTTCAATTGTTCAATAGTGCCTTTACCAAAAATCAATTTCGTCGGATTAAAAAATGTAAAATTATCCATACTTCATCCTCCTATTCAATCTTTATTATGTTCCAAAATAGTAGGGAATGCAAAAAAATAGACTCCAAAATACTTCCTATGAAAATGCATAAAAGGGGGGCAAGAATCAAACGATAAGATTGTGTAACTTTATATAGCCAAACTATATAAAAAAACCATCCCAAGGAGGAAATCTGTATGAGTACCATTCAACGTATTGCACTAGTACTTACAATTATCGGGGCTATCAACTGGGGATTAATTGGATTCTTCCAATTTGACTTAGTGGCAGCTATCTTTGGCGGACAAGGTTCTGCTCTTTCTAGAATTATCTACGGCTTAGTTGGTATCGCTGGGTTATTAAATCTAGGCCTCCTATTTAAACCAAATGAACAAACAGTGAGAGATCCTGAGCCAAGAGCCACTCGCTAATTTAAAAAATCCTTGCACCCAAAAAGTGCAAGGATTTTTTTATGTGCGTAATACTTTCTTAATTCGTTCAATTGCCCAGTCAAGGTCTTCGTCACTAATCACTAATGGCGGAGCAAAGCGAATCACTGTGTCATGTGTTTCCTTACATAACAGTCCTTCTTCTTTCAACTGCTCACAGTACTTTCTAGCAGGGACCGTAAGTTCGACACCGATAAACAGTCCACGACCACGAACTTCTTTAATGATTGGGTTCTTGATTTGTTGTAATTCTGAAAGAAAATAGCTTCCAAGCTCCTGAGAACGTTCCGCTAACTTTTCTTCCTTCAGTACTTGTAAAGCGGCAATGGAAACCGCACACGCCATCGGGTTGCCACCGAATGTTGACCCGTGTGACCCTGGATTAAATACACCGAGAACTTCTTTGTTTGCGACGACGCAAGAGATTGGGAATACTCCTCCACCAAGCGCCTTTCCTAAAATATACATGTCTGGTTCAATGCCTTCCCATTCACAAGCAAACATTTTCCCCGTACGGGCAAGTCCAGCTTGAATTTCATCGGCAATAAATAGTACATTGTTTTCTTTACAAAGGTCAAAAGCAGCACGCATAAACCCTTCAGGTGGAATAACAATGCCCGCTTCACCTTGGATAGGTTCGATTAAGAAAGCAGCTGTATTTGGAGTGATTGCAGCTT
The DNA here is from genome assembly GCF_003586445.1 of Bacillus sp. Y1. Lineage (NCBI taxonomy): Bacteria > Bacillati > Bacillota > Bacilli > Caryophanales > Bacillaceae > Bacillus > Bacillus sp. Y1. Next base: position 4,203,223 of record NZ_CP030028.1, read on the forward strand.
TTAATGCTTCGATGTCTCCATATGGAATCAGCTTAATTCCTGGTAGCATCGGTCCAAATCCACGCTTATACTCTTCTTCAGAAGATAGAGAAACCGCTGTCATTGTACGCCCATGAAAATTACCTAAGCATGCAATAATCTCTGCTTGATTATCTTCTACACCCTTCACATCATAGGCCCACCGACGCGCAGCCTTAACCGCTGTTTCCACAGCCTCCGCACCAGTATTCATAGGCAATGCCATTTCTTTATTTGTTAATTCACAAATCATCTCATACCATGGTCCAAGCTGATCATTATGAAATGCACGTGATGTAAGTGTCACACGATCAGCCTGTTCCTTTAATGCTTCAATAATTTTCGGATGACGATGACCTTGGTTTACAGCCGAATACGCGCTAAGCATATCCATATATTTGTTACCTTCAGGATCCTCCACCCAAACACCTTCTGCTTTAGAAATAACAATCGGAAGAGGGTGATAGTTATTAGCCCCAAACTTTTCCGTTTGCTCAATCACTTCTTGTGACTTACTCGCCATTTTATTAACCTCCGATCTCATTCATTCGTGGTGAAAAAACTACCTTTTCTTAGTGTATCTTAAAAGAATAACTTATGTCCTTTCTCGAGAAAAAAACATAAAAAAAGTGGGAGAATTTCTCCCACACTTTAATCATTTATTATCTTTGTGATTGCTCAATCCACTCTTGCAACTTATCTTTTAGCGTGTTAAAGCCTTGTGGTGCTTCTGTATCTTGCTTGATAGCAGCTGCAGCTGTACGCTTTCTTGGCTTCTTCGGAGCAGCCTTTGGTGCAGCTACCGGTGCTTCAGGAGCTTCTACAGTTGCGCGGATAGAAAGACCGATTTTCCCAGCATTTTCATCGATAGAAAGAACCTTTACTTGAACTTCATCTCCTACTTTAAGGTGCTCGTTAATATCTTTAACGAATCCGTGAGTAATTTCTGAAATATGAACTAACCCTTGAGTATTTTCATCAAGTGCAACGAACGCACCGTATGCTTGAATTCCCGTAACTTTACCTGTAACAACACTTCCAACTTCAATTTTCTCTGACATAGAAACACTCCTAAATATAGTTTATTTATCATTTTTATACGCAATATAAGATTATATCACAATGTCACATCTTATTCAAAAATTTTTACTACACAATAGTCCGAAAATATAGTATTATGGGAAAATATCTTTTAAAGTAGGTGTAAAAACTGTAATGAAAACACATGAGCAATGGACATCAAAGATTGGCTTTATCCTTGCAGCAGCTGGCTCTGCAATTGGTCTGGGAGCCATTTGGAAATTCCCATACATGGCTGGAACAAATGGTGGAGGACTCTTTTTCCTTCTTTTTTTATTGTTAACTTTATTTATCGGTGCACCGATCCTTATTGCTGAATTTATTATTGGTAGAAATACGCAAAAGGATGCAATCACCGCCTATAAAATTCTTGCTCCCAACTCAAAATGGAAGGTTATAGGGTATTTAGGAGTCATCATTTCAGGACTTATCTTATCTTTTTATAGTGTGGTAGGCGGATGGATCTTATCTTATCTATTTCGTAGCGTTACTGGCAGTTTAACAGGACTCTCTCAGGATCAGTACGGATCTCTATTCGGTACGATTATTAGTAATCCTATTGAAGCGATTGTTGCACAAGCTATCTTTATGATATTAACCATTTTCGTGATCCAAGGCGGGGTTCAGCAAGGAATTGAGAAAGCTAGTAAATACATGATGCCGGCCTTATTTATTCTTTTTATCATACTAGCCATACGTTCCTTAACTCTTGATGGAGCATCAAAAGGAGTGGAGTTTCTCCTTAAACCGAATTGGAGTAGTCTAACCCCTGACACCATCTTACTAGCGCTAGGACAGTCCTTTTTTGCTTTAAGCGTCGGTATTTCCGTTATGGTTACGTATGCATCTTATCTTTCTAAAAAGGAAAACATTACTAAGTCAGCATTTTCGGTTGTTGGTCTTAATATTTTTATCTCTCTACTTGCTGGTCTCGTTATTTTCCCAGCAGTATTTGCACTCGGATTTGAACCTGGGGCAGGACCTGGTTTGGTGTTTGTGGTCCTCCCTGCCGTATTTAACGAAATGGCATTTGGCGCATTCTTTTTAACGATTTTCCTTGTGCTGCTTTTGTTTGCGACATTAACCTCTGCTTTTTCCATTTTAGAAATTGTTGTAGCGGCTATTGTTAAAGAGAAAACAGAACAGCGCAAACAATGGGCTTGGAAAACAGGCATTGTTATTTTTATCTTTGGAATTCCTAGCGCATTATCTTTTGGAGTTTGGTCTGACGTTCTTATCTTCGGAAAAACGATCTTTGATTTTGCAGATTTTATTGCAAGTAATATTGGGATGCCGTTAGGAGCCTTTTTAATCTCTATTTTTGTTGGGCACCGGCTTCCATACAAGCTATTGAAAAGTGAGTTAGCATTAGGAACATTCGGGAATATGAACAAGCTGTTTACGATCTGGTATTTCACGATTCGATTTATCGTTCCCGTTGCGATTATTTTTGTATTTTTACGTTCGATTGGTCTTTTGTAACTGTAACGAAACGTTCACGATTGGGATAAATTCCCCTATCCTAATCGTGATAAAATAAATAAGGAATATAATCTTTTTCGAAAGGAAGATGAGCCATGACTGCAATTGGGCAAAACATTAAACGCTTTCGGGAAGAATTAGAAATGTCACAGCAGGAGCTTGCTATTAAGATCCGTGTTGGCACTGCTACGATTGACAAATATGAGTCAGGCGTACAAACTCCTGACTCACAAACCATTTTAAAAATTTCTACTGTACTTGATATTCCAGTCTCTGAATTGATGCAACAAGAAAGTCATATATAAATGGTAATAGGTAAAGCGAGGGATTTGTTCCTCGCTATTCGTTTGTTTCATTCAGTTTATTTGGAGATTATTTTTCATTATCATAGTGCTTATATAACATCTTATGGAGGATATTATGGCAAAGAAAATTGCTTGGGTAACCGATTCGACGGCAAGCTTCTCAGAAAAAGATCAAGCTTGGTTACAAGACAATCATATATACGTGGTTCCCCTTTCGTTCACGTTTGGAAACGCAACCTTTAAAGAGGGTGTAGACATAACTACCGAGGAATTTTATGAGATGATGAGTAACTCAAGTTTTCCTCCCACTAGCTCACAGCCTGCCCTAGGGGACTTTATTGACCTTTATACCCAATTAAAAGAAAGCTACGATGAAGCGATCATCATCCATGTATCTAGTGAACTATCTGGAACGTACTCCACATCCACACAAGCGGCTGAGATCGTTGGTTTCCCTGTACACCCAGTTGATTCGTGGATCGGTTCTTTTCCTTTAAAGTTCTTACTAGAAGAAGGAATCACCTTGTATAATGATGGACTAAAGCCCTCTGAAATTGTAAAAGAACTTCTTTCGTTAAGAGAAAAATGCCGCTTGATCTTAATTCCAGCTAACTTAGATCAATTGAGAAAAAGTGGACGAGTCTCCAATTTTGGCTCTATTTTAGGAAATCTTCTACAAATAAAACCACTACTTGCTTTTAAGGAAGGGAAAGTAAATATCGTTGAAAAAATTCGCACGATGAGAAAAGCGGAGCAGGCACTAATAGACCGTTTGCACGAAGCGTACAAGCAAGGAATCTACGATCGAATTGGAATTATGCACGCAGGTGAAAAGGAGATCGTTGAAAGTTTACTCTCAAAAATTGTGGCCGAGTACGAGTCATTGAAGATTGAAGTACTCCCATTAATTCCTGTTGCTGGTGTTCATACAGGCGTAGGAACCATTGCTTTGTCATATATCATGAAGGATTAAATACTAGAAAAAAGGACAACTGTTTACGGTCAGTTGTCCTTTCTTATGGATATTATCTTTCAACAAACCGTTTGATTCGTTTCACCGCTTCTTGTAAATGTTCCATGGATGAAGCGTACGAGCAGCGAATATGTCCTTCCCCGCTACTTCCAAACACATTACCTGGAACAACTGCTACTTTTTCTTCGATCAATAATTGTTCAGCAAATTGCTCTGATGACAGACCTGTACTTACAATGGATGGGAATGCATAGAACGCACCACCAGGGATATGACAGGAAAGCCCGATATCATTTAGTGACTGAACAAAATAGTTCCTTCTTCTACGATAACTTTTTTTCATATCCTCTACGTCTTCTCTGCCGCCTTTTAATGCCTCAAGTGCCGCGTACTGCGCCATCGTCGGAGCACACATCATGGCATATTGATGAATTTTTAACATAGCTGCAGTTAGTTCCTCGTTCGCACAAACAAAACCAAGTCTCCAGCCTGTCATCGCAAAGCCTTTCGAGAAACCGTTAATAAGAAGGGTTCTATGTCTCATGCCTTCAATCGCAGCAAAACTTACATATGTTTCATCATAGGCAAGCTCTGCATAGATTTCATCAGATAACACCAGAAGATCATGCTTTTCAATGAATGTGGCAAGCTCTACTAATTCTTTCTCACCCAGCATTGTACCTGTTGGATTATTAGGAGAACAAAGCATAATCGCCTTCGTCCGGTCGGTAATCGCCTTTTCTAACTGATGAGTTTGAATTTTAAAATCGTACTCTTCTGTTGCTTGAACCGCAACTGGCTTTCCACCTGCTAACGAAACTAGTGGTGCATAAGAGACGAAGCTTGGTTCAATAACAATGACCTCATCACCTGGATCGAGAATCGCACGTAATGCAATGTCTAATGCTTGACTCGCTCCAACGGTAATGATGATCTCGCTTTTCGGATTATACTCCACATGAAATTGCTTTTTCATATACGAGGACACTTCGTTACGAAGCTCTAATAATCCAGCATTTGCTGTATAAGATGTAAACCCGTGTTCAAGGGAAAGAATGGCTGCTTCTCTAGCTGACCAAGAGGTGACAAAGTCAGGCTCACCTACCCCTAAGGAAATAACCCCTTCCATTCCTGCTGCAAGATCAAAAAACTTACGAATTCCAGATGGCTTAAGGTCTTCTACCGTTTTTGCCAAATAAGATTTTGTCTGTTTCATTACGGTGACACCACAATTCTCTTATCATCGTCTGCTAATGGTTCAAATATCGTCCCATCATGCTTATATTTTTTCAAAATAAAATGAGTGGTTGTTGATAAGACAGAATCAAGAGTAGATAGCTTATTTGAAACAAATCTAGCTACTTCATTCATCGATTTTCCTTCAATAATGACGCTAAGGTCATAGGCACCTGACATCAGATATACGGATTTTACTTCTTTAAATCGGTAGATACGTTCAGCTACTTCATCAAAGCCTACTCCACGCTTTGGTGTTACCTTCACATCAATCATAGCGGTAACGCCTTCATGACCGTCAATTTTAGACCAATCCACTACGGTTGTGTAATGAACAAGAACTTTCTCCTTTTCAAGCTTCTTAATAAGCTCAACTGTTTCTTGCAAGCTTAGGCCGATCATTTTTGCTACATCTTCAGATGAAATTCGGGCATCCTTTTCAAGAATTTCTACAACTTCGAGTTCTTTTTCCGAAAGTTTCATGCGTTAACATCCTTTTCTGCTTTATCGCTTAAAATAGTTACATTATAACAAAAATGCGTAAAAAATAATTTAATTTTCAAATTTATCATCATATTTTTTTATGATTGTTTTTGTCATTGATGGGTATTCTATGAAAAAACAAATTACCGTTAAAGGAGTGAATACGAAGATGGATGACGCTAGCATCACCGGTACGATCAATATTAACGGAAACGACCTGTATTATGAACATTATAAACATTCTCAAGCAACAGATACGCTATTGCTCATTCATGGGTTTCTCTCGTCTACCTTTAGCTTCCGAAGATTAATTCCTCTTCTTCGTGAGGAATTTAACGTCATCGCTATTGATTTCCCGCCATTCGGTAAAAGTGGTAAATCAAAGAAGTTTATTTACTCGTATGAGAATATAGCACATTCGATTATTTCCTTTGTGGAGCATCTTCATATAAAAAATGTATCGATTATCGGTCACTCGATGGGGGGACAAATCGCTTTAAAAATCTCGCAATTACGTCCTGATCTCGTAAAACGCTCGGTATTATTATGTAGCTCTGGCTACTTAAAACGAATGAAACTTCCTCTTGTTCTATCTAGTTATCTTCCCTTTTTCCACTTGTATGTGAAAAGACATCTAGCAAAATCAGGAGTGAAGAAAAATCTTGTTAATGTCGTGCATGATCATTCGATGATTGATGATGATATGTTGAACGGATATTTAGTCCCTTTTTTAAAAGGAGATATTTTCCCAGCCTTAACTCGGATGATACGGCACAGAGAAGACGAGCTGGATGAGTCTGATTTGAAAAAAATCGAGACTCCGTGTCTGCTCATTTGGGGCGAGCATGACAGAGTTGTCCCATTAAGGGTTGGAAAACGATTGAAGCAAGATTTAAAGAACTCCGAGCTCATTGTGTTAAAGGAGACAGGACATCTTGTACCTGAAGAACGACCTGAAATTGTTCACAAGTATATTAAAGAGTTTCTTGTGTAAATAAAGCTTCAAGCCAGTATCCGCTTGAAGCTTTTTTAACATTACAACGAGCAAGAGCTTTCGTTTTTAATCGCTAACAATGCTTCGGCCATGGCTGTACATTCAGATAAAGGAATGATTTCTTCAAAAGAAAACTCATATATGCTTTGGATTTTTCGAGCAAGCTCTTTTACAGATGACAAAACGTGTACTGCTTGAATCGTATCCGCAATTTCCGGATCATAGCTGTCTTCCCCATAACCGAGTGGATCCCACTCTATCAGACGCTGTAACAAACTTAAATTCATTTCGAGCATTTCCATGTAAAATCACCTTTTATTTTATCTTTTCGTTCACATATCTTATCATATTACATAGATCAAATAAAATGGAAAAAGGTGAGGTGCTTTATGACTACATATGATTTTGATAAAGTGATTGACCGAAATAATACCGGATCTGTTAAATGGGGGCTCCTGCACGATGTGTTCGGAAGCAGTGATCTTCATCCGATGTGGGTAGCAGATATGGATTTCCCACCGCCTGCTGAAGTAACAAATGCGATTCGAAATCGATTAGAGCATGAAATTTTCGGCTACACCTTTGTTCCCTCATCTGTTGGAAAGGCCATTCAAGCTTGGGTGAAAACAAGACATCATTGGGAGATTCGTCAAGCATGGATTACATACAGTTCAGGAGTTGTCCCTTCTATCAGTACGGCCGTCCAAGCATTTACTTCTGTTGGAGACAAGGTAATGCTTCAATCTCCTGTGTATACTCCGTTCTTTTCTATGGTTGAAAAAAATGAGCGCGTGGTCGTGAACTCTCCACTAAAAAATGTAAATAACCGTTACGAAATCGACTTTGAGGATTTTGAAGCTAAGCTGAAAGAAGGCGTTAAGCTATTTATATTATGTAATCCTCACAATCCAAGCGGAAGAGTGTGGAAAAAAGAAGAACTCCTTCAAATCGGTGAACTTTGCAAAAAGTACAATTGCTTCATTTTATCAGATGAAATTCATTCCGATCTTGTGTTTGATGGAACTACGCATGTCCCGATTGCGAGCTTAGAGGACTTTGCTGATTTTGTAGTCACTTGTATCGCTCCAAGTAAAACCTTTAATTTAGCAGGCTTGCAGGCTTCTGTAGTTATTACTAGCAATCAGAAACTTCGAGAGTTATTCCAAGCCGAACAGCAAAAGCAAGGATTTCATACATTAAATACGTTTGGAATCGTTGGAATGGAGGCAGCTTATCTTTATGGTGAAACATGGTTAACCGAAGCTCTTGCATACATGGCAGAAAATATTCGCTATGTACAGGAGTTCCTAGAGGCTGAGCTTCCACAAATAAAGATGATGCAGCCGGAAGGTACGTACTTAATCTGGATGGATTGTCGTGAGCTTGGACTTTCAGATGATGACTTAAAGAAAGCACTGATCGAAAAAGGAAAAATAGGACTCGAACCTGGACCAAAATACGGCCCGGGTGGAGAAGGCTTTGTCCGTATGAATGTAGCGTGTTCAAAAGAACATGTGACAGAAGGATTAGAGCGATTGAAAGCAGCATTTGCTTAATAGTCAGACGGAAGAGTGAGACTCTTCCGTCTTTTTGTTTAAATTAAAAAACGCACACTTTTCAAGAAAAGTGTACGTTCATCCTTTGTTTTGTTGCTCACTCATAATTTGATTTTCTAATTCTTTTGCTTTTGCTTCTTCTTTTCGTGAGATTTTCACGATAAATCGCATCGTGAAAATACAGAGGATTAAGAAGATCGTAAAAGAAATAGCAGCTGGGATATATTCAGACTTATCTTCAGGAAAATATAGAAACAATGATAAAATAAACGAATTGATCATAACGATCTTCCTTTCTGCAAACATGCAGTCATTCATGCCTATTATATCAAGGTTCCTACCGATCGTCCAAGGACGATTACTTCAGCACAGTAATCTTCTTGATGATAACATCTTCTTCCGGCTTATCACCTTCACCTACTGGAGTGGTAGCTATTTTATCAACCACATCCATCCCTTCAATCACTTGACCAAACACGGTATGTGCTTTATCCAACCATGGAGTACCACCATCTTCATAGTGCTTAATGACCTTTTCGTTGTAATTAGCTTTTTTCATTTGGTCCACTGAACGTGGATCTAATGTTTTATTTTGTACGATAAAAAACTGGCTTCCATTCGTACTAGGACCTGAGTTAGCCATTGATAAAGCGCCTCTAAAATTATAAAGTTGATTAGAGAACTCATCTTCAAATGGCTCTCCATAAATGCTTTCTCCACCCATTCCTGTTCCATCTGGGTCTCCGCCCTGAATCATAAAGTCATTTATTACACGGTGGAAAATGACTCCTTCGTAATATCCCTCTTCACTATGAGTAATAAAGTTTTCTACTGCCTTTGGAGCTTGTTCTGGAAACAGCTTGATTTTGATATTTCCCATTGATGTTTCCATTTCGACTAGTCTTTCCTTTTCACCAACCTCTGTGGTTGCCTGTGGAAGCTCAATATTTTCTTGGTTAGCGGTTTCATTATTGCTTGCATTTCCGTTCGAATTATCCGTACCTTCTTCATTGCTTGTCCCACAACCAGTGACAAGGAAAACAACGAATAATAAACACGCTAGGAATTTTTTCATGTAATCACCCTCCAAAATACTTTGTTTTTCATAATGCTTACGTCATAATTATTATCATATACAGTTCTAGCCCAATTTGAAAGGAGAAACGAAAAATGTCCGACATTCAAATCGGTGACAAGGTCACAGCAATATATAAAACCGGAAAGTATATTGGTGAAGTAACAAACATCCGTCCAGAGACCATTCTTGTCCGCGTCCTCGCTGTTGTTACTCATCCGACACAAGGAGATTTACATAGTCATAAGGATGCAGATGTGCCTCTTTTTCATGAAAGACGAGCTCTTGCTTACCGAGAACAAGCCAACATCCCTGCAAAAATGGTAAAGCCCTATACAGACGAAATTCCTGAATACAAAGAGTCCCTAACGAAAGCCATTCAAAAATTAAGAGATACGCTGGCTAGCGATGACACCCTTTGGGCAAAAAAGAGCCTTGAAAATATCTCAACACTTGAGAAAGAATACTTCTAACACACAAAAGCCAAATCCAGTTTGAGGGATTTGGCTTTTTATGCGAACTTATTAAGTACTTTGGAGAAATCAATGCGGTCACCAATCGTGGTTGGTGCATGTCCTTGAAGGTACTTTTTATCCTTCTCAACTAAACGAAAAATATTGAATGTGGTTAATGCATCGTCCAGCGCCCGGTGGTGCTTGCCTGTTCCTTCCTTGCCATACTCTTGTACCGCTTTCCATAAGCCAGTTTGATTTTGGTCTCCGAAGAATCGCTTGTACTCCATGGATAAATCGAGTTCTTCCCCTTTTAAAGGAAAAGGTAGACCGGCTTGTTCGCAGTTATTACGAAGAACCCTCATGTCCATATTGCCCCACGTAACGATTGTAAGGTCTAATGAAGGGGAACTTAACTGCTCAAACTTTTTCACAAGATCTGTAAAACTAATGCCACCATTGACTTGTTCCTGTGAAATTTTCAAAAATGATTTACAGCGGTCCGATAGCATAGGGAAACGATTAGGAGTGACATACGAAGAAAATTTCTCGCAGATTTGATCATTTACAACCGACACAATGCCAGCCTCAATGATTTCTGGGTAAAAACCTCTAAACCGCTCAGATCTCTCAGGCATCGTAAACTCAAAATCAATAAATAAATACTGATGCTCCTTCCTCATCTTACGTACCCTCTTTCCTCCTTCGAGTATCACTACCATTATATGAAATAACCATTCCAAAAAATGAACATGAATGTTTCTTTATTATATCATGATTTTTATTAATTTTTTAACTTTTCTGTTTAATTCATTCGAATAAAGTGTGAAAAGGAATAACGGCTTTAAAATATGTCATAACTTAGTAAACCGAACAATACCATACTTATTTTGGGTGGTATAATATCTCAACTGTCTTTTTTGTCACTAGTGCTTTATTCCTTGCTGCTTTTGTCTTATTATGGTGGAGTGTGAGAAAAACAGAAACACTGCTATCTTCATCATAATTTTTTTATAGAAAGGGAATCGGTCAAACATGAAAGCAGCAACTGGTTATTTGTTTATTATCCTGCTTCTCCCCGTCTTTTTCCTGCTTGCCTATTTTTCTAGCAAAGAGGTACGCTCTTTTGATACTTTCGATCATGTGATAGAAAACAAGATCCAGTTAGAAAAAACAAACTTATCACAAACAAGCTTGATCAAAGATCGCAATGGGGAAACCGTTTTAGAATGGTACAGCACGGTAAATCGCATTGTTTTACCATCTGAGGACATTCCCGAGCTATTGCGTGAGGTGTTTGTTCTATCAGAGGATCAGCACTTTTATGAGCATATTGGCTTTGACTTAACAGCCATGGGTCGTGCACTCACGATCAATATTCAGTCAAACGGAATTGAACAGGGAGCAAGCACGATTACACAGCAGCTCGCTCGAAATTTATATTTAACTCATGAGCAATCCTACAATCGAAAGCTTAGTGAAATTCTTTACGCCTACAAACTAGAAAAAACTTACTCAAAAAAGGAAATTATAGATTTATATATTAATTCTATTTATTTTCAAAATGGGGCTTACGGAATTGAAGCAGCGGCTAAACATTACTTTAACCGCGGAACACTTGAACTCACAAAAGCGGAGCTGCTTTTTCTAGCTGCTGTTCCGAACAATCCGACTTACTACGATCCATTAACCCATTTCGATCGAACAAAAGCGCGTCAAGAGCGTCTCATAGATTTATTAGTTGAAAAAGACAAGCTCTCGGCTTCAGAAGCAACAGAAATAAAGAATTCGCCTATCAATCTAACATTGCATGAACGAATTGACGAAGCACCTGATTACATGACTTATGTTCAAAATGAATTATCACAATTAATTGCTCTTTCAGAAGGATTAACCGACGAGGAACAGATTGACAATCGGGTAAAAGAAGTGATTACTTCCGGAATTAGCATTGAAACTTCGTTGGACCAAAGTCTTCAAAATCGAGCAAAAACAGCGGTTAGTGATAATCTACCATTTATCGATGTGGAAGGTTCTGTGGCAGTCATTGACCATACGAATGCACAGATACTCGCACTCGTTGGCGGAAAAAACTATCAAAAAGGTGAATTCAATCGGGCGTTCCAAGCTTATCGTCAGCCTGGTTCATCGATAAAACCATTACTTGTTTACGCTCCTTATTTACAAGAGACGCAATCCTCTCTATCTAAAACAGTAAATGCAGGAGAGCTCTGTATTGGTAACTATTGCCCTGAAAACTATGGTGGAAAAATATACGGGAATGTAACACTTGAACGCGCGTTTGCCAACTCATACAATACACCGGCTGTTCGACTTTTAAACGAAATTGGCGTAGAAACGGGCTTTCAATATCTTACATCATTCCCTTTTAAGAAGTTAGTAGCACAGGATCATGTGTTACCAGCTGCCGTTGGTGGATTTACGTATGGAATGTCACCATTAGAGCTGACAGGAGCTTATACCTCTTTTTATGACGGAGGGTACCAGCATCCACGTGCGATTCGTAAGGTTACTGATTTACAAGGAAAGATTCTTTACGAATGGAAGGATGAGAAAAAACAAGTCTGGTCTGCTGAAACTGTCAGTAGCATGCGCAGTCTTCTATCCGAAACGGTCTCTTCAGGAACCGCTCGAAAAGCCCATTTATCTGGTGCGACTTATCAAGGCGGGAAAACAGGAACAACAAATAATTACCAAGACTACTGGTTTGTTGGTTTAACAGATACGCTTACGGTTGGAGTTTGGGTAGGAAGAGACATGCCATCCAGCATTGAAAATATTGAGCAATATTCTCCACATCTTTATATATGGAAAGCGATTATGTCTTATTAGGAAAGCGGAAGCGCCTTGTTTAGCCCCGACAAGCAAAAGACGAATCTCGCAGGAAGGCCTGCCTTCTGGAGGGATTTGGCTTATGACCTAGGAATAATGGCTTTATATTATTCCATCGAGGGGCTAGGCGCTGGAGCTGGACAACTAACAAAACCCCAGATGAGTTCTTCAAATGGGTTTACAATTAGAGGTGCAAGCATTATAAAACAGTTATGAAAACGAACTTGAATTCACGATATAATTCACAGGTCGTTTTTTATTGATATTTAAAATAAGCGGAGATTTTTCGGTTAAACTCCAGATTAGAGCTTGGTTCAGAGTAAATAAGCGGAGGTTTTCCGGTTAAGCAAAGCAAAATTACCCATTTTCGCGTTTTTCGAGTCAATAGACGGAATCCTTCCGTCTATTCCAGCTATTTTTAGTGCCATTTCCTAAATAAGAGAAATTTCTCCTCTTATTTTTTCAAACCCGCTTTAGTAGCAGCTAATAGGGTCTTTAGTAAATTAAAAAAGGATTAGAGATATCTGCATCTCACAACAAACCCCGGATGAGTTCATCCGGGGTTCTTATACTGGTAAACTAGCAACGATGCTGTTGTATACTTTTAACGCAATAAATACGACACCTAACACGAGGGTTGACCAGGTAAGGACCTGAAAAAAAATCAGTCCAATAATTCCAGACAGTGACAGCTTCGAGCTTACCTTATACACAAAAAAGACAAAGTAACTTATCGTTGTAAGGGCAAAAACGATAGCTAGTATGGTTACATGGGCAGATCCTAAAAGCGATAAAACAGAGCCTGAAAAATAAATAATCGCTCCAGCACGCACATCCTTTAAGCTTTCCCCGTTAAAATCCTTCGAGAAAAAAAGTAAAGAAAGCTCATTGATCGTATCAGCAATCAGCTTTAAAGCCGCAAAAACCATAAAAAAGACAACAAGTAATAAGATAAGCAACGCAAGCTTGATTCCACTTCTAGAAAAGAATTCTAGCATTCCCACATAAATGCCGGTAGCATTTAAAAATTTAAAAAGATGCACCTCAACTAGCATAGCAAAGGACAAGCTAAATAATAAAATAGACACCAAAGGAAAGTAACTTGTTAAATACGTATTTTTCATTGAATTCTCCACATATGATATTGTCTTTCATTATTATGAAAGATAGGAGAACATATTACAAGTCTTTATGGTCTCTCAATTCTTACATATTCCCTTGCCTTAAACATGCGATACTTCTTTTTCTGAATCTCTAATCCTGGGTCAGTGGTAAAAATTTCAACAACACCGCCCTCCTCATCAGGACTATAAAATTCACGTTTATTTTTTTTATCTAATGTCCATGCCAAGGACACTAAGAGGAGAAAAATGGACAATGAAGCTAGTATTTTCTTTTTCATCCTCACACCTCACTTTAAAATTATTTTGAGGATAAAAGTCTGATTTTATTCAAAAAAATAAAATTTTTTCACCATTTCTTCTGCGTTTCTACCTATTTATTAGTTTAGCTTCAAGTAAGGGATGTTGTGCGCTTTGGGCATGCAAGGTCTGTTTTTTTACGTTATACTTTTTTATATGGCTGTTTCGGTAAAAGAAAGAGGAAAGCATGTTCGGAGAAAAATATGGAAATAGTAATAGGCAGTATTACTTTAAAAAAAACAGTTTTTACTTACATATAAAGAGGGGGTTTTGTTTTGTCTTTGCTACACTTGGCCATTGTTTCACCTCTATTGCTTGCGGTCATCATACCCATTTTTTCCAAAAGCATTAGACAAATACATACAGGATGGTTTGTACTACCATTACCAGTTGTATTATTTAGCTATTTTCTTTCGTTTATTAGTACCACTTCGCACCAAGGTACAGTATATGAAAGCTTTGAGTGGATTCCTTCTCTTGGCATTAATTTTGCGGCTAAAATAGATGGACTTGGATTGCTCTTTGCTTTGCTTATTTCAGGAATTGGGTCATTAGTTGTTCTTTATTCGATTTATTATTTAGCAAAGGATAAGGAACAGCTCGGCAGCTTCTACGTGTATCTTCTTCTCTTTATGGGAGCGATGCTCGGTGTGGTCCTATCCGATAATTTAATCGTTATGTACGGCTTTTGGGAGCTAACTAGTATTTCTTCCTTCCTACTTATCGGTTACTGGTATCATCGAGAAAAGTCTAGATATGGTGCACAAAAGTCTATGTTAATTACTGTTTTCGGTGGACTTGCGATGCTGGGTGGAATCATCCTGCTATACATCATGACAGGATCCTTTAGCATTTCAGAAATTGTCGCGCAATCAGACATTGTGTTAGAGCACACCTTACTTATTCCAGCAATACTCTGCTTTTTACTTGGTGCTTTTACTAAATCAGCTCAGTTTCCATTCCATATTTGGCTACCTGATGCAATGGAAGCTCCAACACCAGTTAGTGCCTATCTCCATTCGGCAACCATGGTTAAGGCGGGTATTTATCTCGTAGCGAGAATGAGTCCCGTGTTTGCTGAATCACCAGTTTGGCTCTGGCTCGTCGGAGGGTTCGGTATCGTCACATTGTTCTGGGGTTCTTTTTCAGCTGTCAAACAGACTGACTTAAAGAGCATACTTGCCTTCTCTACCGTTAGCCAATTAGGGTTGATTATGTCTCTGTTAGGTGTTGGTGCTGCTGCCCTACACTATGATGGAATAGATGACAATGTTTTTACTGTGGCAACTACAGCTGCTGTCTTTCACTTAATTAACCATGCTACCTTCAAAGGAAGCTTGTTCATGGTCGTAGGAATTGTTGACCATGAAACAGGAACACGTGATATACGGAAGCTTGGCGGTTTGATGCATTTGATGCCGATTACCTTTACGCTTGCAATTATCGGTGCGTTTTCTATGGCTGGCTTACCACCATTTAACGGATTTTTAAGTAAAGAAATGTTTTTTACCGGTATGGTAAATATTTTAAAATTGGACCTTTTCTCTCTAAGCACTTGGGGATTATTATTTCCTGTTCTTGCTTGGATCGCCAGTGTATTTACGTTTATATACAGTATGAAGCTTGTGTTTAGAACGTTTACTGGTAAATACAAACCGGAACATTTAAAGAAGAAACCACATGAGGCACCACTTGGAATGCTCATTTCACCAGTTGTGCTTGCCTCTTTAGTCATCATTTTTGGGTTGTTTCCGAATATTCTTTCCCATAATTTGATTTCACCAGCGATGGCTTCTATTTTACCGAGCCTTCTTTCTCCAGGAGATATGTTTGACGTTCATGTTTACTTTTGGCACGGTCCAACTCCAGAATTATTTATGACTCTAGGGGTCGTGATTCTTGGAATTCTTCTGTATTTAACATTACCGAAATGGGAAAGAACCTATGACTTACTGCCTGAAAAATTAACCTTGAACAAGCTATATGACAAAGGACTAGAATCGATTCAATCTGGTTCATTCAAGCTAACAAGATTTTATATGAATGGCTATATTCGGACGTATTTGGTTTATATTTTTGCATTTTTCATTCTGATTTTAGGCTACACGCTTTATAAGAAAGACGCGTTTTTGATCGACACAGCAAATGTATCAAGCATTGGCATTTATGAGCTGGTTCTTTCCTTGCTTATAGTCGTAGCTACCATTACCATTCTGTTTGCTAAATCAAGACTCACCTCTATTATCTTGCTAGGAGCAGTGGGGTATACAGTTGCCCTTTTCTTTGTTGTTTTCCGTGCACCGGATTTAGCACTTACTCAGTTGGTCATTGAAACAGTGTCTGTTGCATTGTTTCTACTGTGTTTCTATCATTTACCGAAATTCAAAAAGGAAGAATCAAAAATTCCTTTTAAACTCACAAATGCTGTTATTTCTATAGGAGTAGGTGCGATTGTCACCGCTATTGCACTTTCTTCTTATAGTACAAAGCTATTTGATTCGATTTCACAATTTTACGTAGACAATACGTATATCCGTGCTGCAGGGAAAAATATGGTAAACGTCATTCTCGTTGACTTCCGTGGCTTTGATACGTTATTTGAAATCTGTGTACTTGCGATTGCATCACTTGGTATTTTTGCAATGATTAAA
Source organism: Bacillus sp. Y1 (assembly GCF_003586445.1). Taxonomy (NCBI): domain Bacteria; kingdom Bacillati; phylum Bacillota; class Bacilli; order Caryophanales; family Bacillaceae; genus Bacillus; species Bacillus sp. Y1. The sequence goes on from NZ_CP030028.1 coordinate 4,219,802, forward strand.
CTACGTCTAACAAGGGGGAAAGAAGGATGAGAACGAATGACCTCATTCTACAAACGGTAACAAAAGTGACTTTGTTCATCATTCTCCTCTTCTCTATTCATCTTTTCTTTGCTGGACATTATTATCCGGGTGGAGGATTCATTGGGGGATTGATGACAGCAGGGGCTCTTGTACTCTTGCTGTTAGCATTTGATATGAAGACGGTGGCCAATATATTACCCGTCAATTACCGTATTATGACGGCAATTGGGCTTCTTTTTTCGATTGGGACAGGGGCAGGATCATTGCTGTTTAATGTTCCATTTTTGACTCATGCATTTAATGATGTTTACTTGCCTATCCTTGGCAAAACATCGTTGCACACAGCAGTGTTATTTGATATCGGTGTGTATCTTGTCGTTATCGGTGTCACAATGACCATTATTCAAACAATAGGGGAGGACGAATAATGGAAATCGTTATGGCGTTTGTAGTTGGTATTATTTTTATGGCAGCCACTTATTTAATGCTTTCTAAAAGTTTACTTCGAATTATTATCGGAACGGGACTTTTAAGTCATGGCACACATTTATTGGTTTTAACTATGGGAGGCCTAAAAAATGGTGCCGCTCCCTTACTTGGAGAACACGCTGCAGGGTACAATGATCCATTGCCACAGGCGTTGATATTAACGGCTATCGTTATTGCCTTTGGTGTTACTTCCTTTTTTCTAGTATTAGCTTATCGCGCGTACCAAGAGCTAGGAACGGACAACATGGATCGCTTGAGAGGGACGAAAATTAATGAATAATTTGCTTTTATTACCTATACTGATTCCGCTTTTTACAGCGGTCATATTAATCTTTTTGAATCGCTTTACGATAGCCTCTAGGTGGGTGTCCGTTTTATCCTTATTATCCACCGTATTTGTGTCTATTCTACTTTTTCAGAAGGTTCGAACAGATGGAATTCAAACATTAAACTTAGGAAATTGGGAAGCACCTTTTGGGATTACGTTAGTATCTGATATGCTTTCTGCTCTTCTTGTTTTGACAACAAGTGTGATTGCATTCGCTTGCTGTCTCTATTCCTTCCGAGCAATTGGAGAGGAAAGAGAAAAGTTCTACTATTATTCTATTTTGCAATTTCTGATTGTCGGGATTAATGGTGCATTTACGACGGGAGATATTTTTAACCTTTTCGTCTTCTTTGAAGTGATGCTTATGAGCTCCTACGTGCTATTGGTTCTGGGCGGAACAAAGGCTCAGCTTCGCGAATCGGTGAAATATATTTTAGTGAATATTATCTCTAGTTCGTTGTTTGTTATTACCGTTGCTTACCTTTACTCGGTAGTAGGAACGCTAAATATGGCACATATCTCCACAAGGATTGCAGAAGTGGGACAGCCTGGTATTTTAACAGTCATTGCCGTGTTATTTTTAATCGTTTTCGGCTTAAAAGGAGCCATTTTCCCGCTTTATTTCTGGCTACCTGGCTCGTATTACGCTCCTCCTGCACCTGTTTTAGCGTTGTTCGGGGCTCTTTTAACCAAGGTTGGGATCTACTCTATCATGAGGACGTATACACTCTTTTTCCCTCATGACCCTGGCTATACTCATGAGCTCTTAGGGGTACTTGCGGTCATTACGATTATTGTTGGCATTATCGGAGCATTAGCGTACTGGGATATTAAGAAGATTATTATATATAACATTATCGTTGCTGTTGGGGTTATTTTGTTTGGGGTATCGGTAAATACAACTGAATCTTTGACAGGTGCAATTTTCTATTTGATTCATGACATGCTCATTAAAGCCGCATTATTCCTGCTTGTTGGAGTAGTCATTGCGATTACAGGAACGAGCAACTTAAAGAAAATCAGTGGATTGATTAAGAATTATCCTTTATTAGGCTGGATGTTCTTAGTATCTGCCCTTGCTTTAGCTGGAATTCCCCCATTAAGTGGCTTTGTTGGTAAGCTGTTGATTGTTAAGAGTGGTTTTGGTGCAGAAGCTTATTGGGGTGCTGGAATTGTGTTAATGTCGAGTCTCCTTGTTCTTTTTTCTGTTATGAAAATCTTTATTAATGGGTTTTGGGGCATTCATCGCACATACGAAAAGGAAGAAAAAGCTCCTGTTAGCTGGTTGCTTATCTCTCCCGCTATTTTAGTGATTATTTCTGTGTTGTATGGAGTTGGAGCGGAACTGGTTTACCCGTATATTTTAGAAGCTGCGGAAACACTTACTAATCCTTCCACCTACATCAATGCCGTCATGAAGGAGTGATAACAATGGCATTTCAAATTCTATTAAATGTTTTTCTAGCTCTTGTTTGGATGTTTTTAAAAGTCTCTAACGAACCGATAGATTTCTTTGTTGGCTACTTTTTCGGGTTATTGCTAGTCTTTACCTTTCGACGTTTTTTCCCTTCCCGCTTTTACTTATTAAGAGTGATAGCAGTAATCAACCTGATTGCCATCTTTATTAAAGAGCTTCTTTTATCTAATATTGCTGTTTTAAAGGTAATCATTAAACCAAAACTTGATATCCAGCCAGGAATTTTTGCTCTTCCTACTGAACTAAAAAATGATTGGGAAATCACTTTGTTATCCAATCTGATCACATTAACACCTGGGACATTAGTTGTTGATATTTCAGATGATAATCGAACTCTTTATATCCATGCGATGGACGCTTCAGATGTGGAAGCAGCCATTTCTAGCATCAAAAATACATTTGAAAAAGCCATCATGGAGGTGAGCAGGTAATGTTACAGTGGGTCATAACCATTTCTTTAGTTTGTATTACCTTATCCATGCTTGCTATGGTGTATCGGGTCATTAAAGGTCCTACAACACCAGACCGGGTGGTTGCTCTTGATGCACTAGGAATCTGTCTAGTTGCCATCATCGCGCTAGTTTCCATCATGTTAAAATCAAATGCTTTCCTAGAGGTTATCTTGTTGATTGGAATTTTAGCTTTTATTGGTACAGTTGCCTTCTCCAAGTATTTAGAAAAGGGGGTCATCCTTGAACGTGATCGAAATAGTTAAGGTTATTATCGGGATATGCATCGCACTTGGAGCACTTCTAACGGTCGTTACAGCCGTCGGCCTTATCAGATTACCAGATGTGTATACACGCACACACGCTGCGTCTAAAGCCGCTACATTAGGAGTTATGTTTGTTTTAGCAGGTACCTTTCTATACTTCTACCTATTAGAAGGCCATATGAATTCTCGTCTGATTCTTGGAATTGTGTTTATTTTTATGACCTCTCCTGTAGCCGGACATCTTATTGCTAGAGCTGCGTACAATACAAATGTAAAGCTTTGGGAAAACAGTGTTCAGGACGATTTAGCTGCAGTGAAAAAAGAACGTGCTGGGGAATAGGAAAAATCCATGTGTGACTTTCACACATGGATTTTTTATCTTTTTTCGATTACAGCTATTGTACAGCGTGAGACACTAATAAGCTGGTCTTGTTCGTCTGTTATTTTAATATCCCATACCATTGTGGTCCGACCTTGATGAAGTACTGTTCCAGTAGCGGTTACGATACCGTCTTTTTTTGCTTTAATATGATTGGCATTGATTTCTAATCCAACGACAACTTCCTTTTCCTTATTAACCAATTCGTACGCTCCGATTGAAGCAACGCTTTCTGCAAGTGCAACTGATGCACCACCATGGAGAAGGCCGAACGGTTGACGTGTGCGGTCATCTACAGGCATCGTAGCTACGACTCTTCCTTTTTCAATCTGCTTAAATTCAATTCCTAGGGTTTGAATTAATGAGTTTCCCTTCATAAAGTTGAAGACCTCCTAAGCTTTTTTACTTTTTTCCGATTGATCACTTTTATTAAAAGAAACGAACCTACAAAAAAGATACTTCCCATTAGTAGTAATTCTGTTTCATACTCGACGAGGATCTCCTTCTGATCACCAAACCAATATCCAAGCGAAAAAACGATACTGAGCCAAATAAAAGCCCCACTGTAGGCAAACAAGGCAAAAACTTTATAGGACAGCTTGCTTAGTCCATAAATAAATGGGACAAAGTTTCGTAATCCAGGGATAAAGTAACTGAACAGAAGGGAAAAAGCATGGTACTTTTCAATGGATTGGAAGGAACGGTCAATGGTTCGAGCCATCCGTTTGCTCTTTTGAAAGAATGGAAGGAGTCTAACACCTATGTATTTTCCTGCGAGGTAGCTTGTAGTTAGTGCAGCGACTATTCCTAGATACGTAGAAAGAAAGATGCATACTGGATTTAAGGTACCTAGGGAAGCCGCTAAACCCACCGTCATGGCGATTATTTCATTAGGTACTGGCATGCCTACTACTCCAAACCAAAGCCAAAGGAACAGCCCAATATATCCATTTTCCTCGATTATATCAAGAATAAAATCTAACTCCATTCTATCACCTCCAAAAACCACTTTAACAACATAAGTATCTAAGTAAAATTAATTATAGCAAAATATAGAACCAACTAGGTCATTTTAACATTTTTGTAATGTTATCATTAGACATTCTTTCAGAAACATATATTGTATTGGAAATATACCCCATTTTCTAATAAAGGATGTGAAATGGTTGTATTGCTATGATCTTAGAAGCCTTCAATACTATTCCGTACCTTTTCAAGCCTATCCACACTACTCACCATATTGCTTCGTAGGCGCACGTCAGTCACCTTGCTATTATCAACCCAATTATTACTTCAGGCCTTTCCAAGAGGTAAATCCACAGTTATTTATGACTTCTGCTAAATATATGCAATCACTGATGAAAGATGCAAGTGTACTTCTTGAAAGAATGGCCGATTCAAAGGAGTTTGCCAAACAGCTTATGAGCAACGCACAAGAATCGAAGCAGAAGCTTGTCGAGGATCAAATAAAGCATACGGGAATTCAGAACATTCCTGTTGTAAGCTATACACCAGATGGTTTAAAACTAGACTTCAGCAGGGATATAGATACGATGAATTGCTGCAACTTGACTCTTACAGTCAGGTGGATGTAAGAGTGTTTGCCAGAATAAAAAGGTTGAAATCCTTAGATGCGATTTCAACCTTTTCGTCGTCACTTTTAGTTTTCTAACATAATTTTTATTAATAGTATGGATAACCATATCCATATGCTGGTGGATAGTATGGATAAGGATATGGATATGGGTATGGGTAGAATGGTCTTGGACGAAAAAATGCGCCACCTAGTAACCCTCCAGCAAAACCACCTAATAATCCAGCCGCAAATGGTGCGCCGAAGAAGAATCTATCTCCACGATGATGTGGTCCAACGTAATGATGTTGCATGCGTATACCTCCTTTTCGTTGTCTGTACTTCCCTACACTACTTCATATGCAACAAACACCTAGTTGGAATAGGCTAACGTCCATCATGTGGAAAGATATCATCAAACACATGCTTCTACAAAAAAAAAAAACGTGAATTCTATTAGAATTCACGCCTGTACCCCGTTACTCCTGACCTAAAACTCCAGCTGTTTGGTCACATGATTGTAGGGCTGAGTTTACTTGTTGCAAAGTTTGCTCGATGCGGTCACGGTTAGATCCCTTTTCCACTGTATTTAAAGCATTTTGTAAGCAATCCTTTGCTTCTGATAAGGCACTTACTGAATCTTGAACATATCCTCTAGCATTTTTCTGCATGAAAAAAACCTCCTTATATATGGTACGGAGATATTATTTACCTTTTACAGTAGAATATTCTTTTCCAATGCACATAGTATTGGCATTTTCTTGACAGTTGAGAAATAAGGCAGAGGCAAAAATCCATTTTTCGCACCTTCCCTTAATGCCTGTCTATAATATATAGTGATATTTTTCGTACATTACAAAAGGGAGCTGAGATCATTGCGTAGCGAACAGCTTGATGATTTATATAGCCAAATTAAATTAACTGGATCGAAAGCGGAGGCTTTAGTAAACGATTGGATAAAAAATCGAGTAAACAAAGAGGATATCGTCGGACTACTAGGCAGAAGAACCCAATGGTATGGCAAGCTCATTAAGGAGCTTCAAGATGCTGTGGAAACAGCTTCGGTCCCATTAAACATTCCTACCAAAAGAGATGTGGCAAGTGTTGCAAAACTTACGATTCAAAATGAAGATCGGCTGGAGGATATCCAGCAAAGATTAGCACAAATAGAAACAACCCTACAGCGTTTAGAAGCTACATTGGGCACAAAACCTTCTTCTACCAAAGCCCCCTTACAAAAAGCAAGTAGAAGACCTCTTGACCGTAAAGAAAGAGCAAAGCTTGTTCAAGAAAACCTTGCAAGGCTCTCAGATGCTTTATTAAATCAGTCAAAGCTTGGTGATTAATATGCAAGCTGAACGATTTTCACTTGAGAAAACTCGATGGAATTCACTGTTCCGTGCGTTTACCGACGGAACTCCCATCACAGCATCAACACCTAGACAAGCACTCTGGAAAAGAAACAAAGCCACTTTATGGTATTACCCTGCACCTGTTAAAAAATATCATTCACCGCTTTATTTAATTTATTCTTTAGTGAATCAACCAACTATATTGGATTTATTGCCAAACACAAGTTTGATTGGTGCTCTTACCAATGCTGGCTATGAGGTGTATATGATAGACTTCGGAATTCCAAGATACGAAGATCGCGACATGACCATAGACGATTATGTACTCAAGTATATTCAGCCAGGTGCAAGGGTCGCTCTGAAACACTCAAAAAGCAATAGCATTAGTGTCATGGGATTTTGCCTTGGAGGAACACTCGCTGCTATATACGCAGCCATAGCCAAGGAACCGATCGAGAATCTTATTCTTTTTGTCACTCCTGTCGACTTTTCATATTTTCCAAAGTTTGATCTCCTCCACCAAGCTATCAAGGATGAAACAATCGACCTATCACCTATTATAGATGGGCTAGGAATTATACCAGCAGCCTTTATGAATTATGGAGTTCGACTGATCACTTCCCCTATCTATATTTCTCCGTATTTATCACTATTAGAAAAAGGACATAACAAGGAATACGTACACAAATGGTCATTATTCAATCAATGGACAAAGGAGCATATTGCCTTTCCGGGTGCCGCCCTTAAGCAAATCGTGAATGACCTAATCATCCACAATAAGTTACTAACAGGAAAATTTACGGTTGGTGGAAAACCAGCACGATTACAACAAATACTTGCTAACCTATTAGTGATTGCTTCAACAAATGATGAACTCGTACCAATAGAGCAAGCTTTGCCTATGATGACATTAGCAGGTAGCCAAGATAAGGAGCTTATTCAGTTGCCAAATGGACATACTGGTATTGCTTCCGGAGCAGGATTACCCACCATCCTTTTTCACTGGTTAGCAAGCCGTTCTTATCCAGTACACATAGAAAGCGAGGAGGGTAATCTAAATTGGAAATAGGAATGTATGATGGAGTTTATGAGTATTTAGGGTTTGCTTATATTGTATTTCAAATGTTTTTTGAAAAAGGAAATGATGTGTTATATATGGATTTTTTCGAATAAAAGTAAATGGCCCCCATATGGAGGCCTTTCACTTCTATAAGATAAACACAACAAAGATAATCGTTGCAAGAATAATTCGATAAATCGCAAATGGAATTAATTGAACTTTATTGATTAACGCCAGGAAAAAACGAATGGAGATAAGGGCGAATACGAACGCACTAATAAAGCCTGCAATAAAGAATGGCAGTGCATCCATTGTGAAGTATTCCCAGCTATTTAAAAGAGAAATTAAGCTTGCACCAGCCATGATTGGAACAGCCATAATGAATGTAAAATCAGCTGCTGCACGGTGGCTTAATCCTAAAATGACTCCACCAGACATTGTCGAACCCGAACGAGAAAATCCTGGCCATAATGCAATACATTGGAACAATCCAATAATAATGGCTTGCTTGTACGAAATCTGATCGACCGTTTCCACCTTTGGCTTTTTATCCTTTGGCATTAGATCAGCAATAATCATGAGTACAGCACCAGCAACAAGTCCGATTAATACCGTTTCAGTTGTAAAAAGATGCTCATCAATATAGTCATCAAATAAGACACCAAGAATACCAGCTGGAAGAAGACCAACGATTACTTGAGAAAGTCTAAGCTTTTTCCCACCATACTCTTGTTTAGCTTTTCTTGATGAAAGTCCCAATAACTGAATAAAACGGTCTTTGAATACAATAACAACTGCTAAAATAGAACCAAGTTGAATGACAACCTTAAACGTGTTAGCCACTTCACTGCCGAACAATTCTTTTGATTTAAAAAGCATATCATCCACAATAATCATATGACCGGTTGAGGAAACTGGAGCAAATTCCGTTAACCCCTCTACAAGGCCTAAAATAATCGCAACAAATATATCCCATACATTCATCAATTACATACCTCTGTTTCTATTAATTCGTTCCATGCATGAACGCTTACTTTTTATAAAAAAATCTTCTTCCGAAAAAGATAAGTACCGCCAAAATCGCAATAGCACCTACTGCATAAATAATATCGGAATACACTTCTGTGTAACTTAAAATCTGTGTCCAATTTTCTCCGAGCTTTGCGCCAATAACAATTAGAAGCGTGTTCCAAATCGCTGTTCCTAAGAGAGTAAAGAGTAGGAACAACGGCATTTTCATATTAGACATCCCGGCAGGTACAGAAATAAGACTTCTTAATAACGGAACCATTCGGCAAAAGAAAACAGTCCATATTCCGTAACGGTCAAACCAAGCATCCGCTTTGTATACATCTTCTCTTTTTAGTTGAAGATATTTACCCCAACGGTCTACAATCTTCTCTAGCCGTTCTACATCCAGAATCGTACCAATATAGTATAAAATCGTTCCACCAACCACTGATCCGGCCGTTGACGCAACGATCATCATCGCTACGGACAATTCAGTTTTGGTTGTCATAAATCCACTAAACGGTAAAACAAGTTCAGATGGAATTGGTGGGAACACATTTTCTATTACAATAATTAAAAATACCCCAAGATACCCATAGTTCTCAATAATACTAAAAATCCATTCTTCCATAATTTCCTCCTTGCCAAACAGCCCTTTTCAAATCAATACGTTCTGTCTTCAACTTCATAATTGTAATCATTGGAGCAATGCCCTGTCTACCTTCTTTTTAAAATATGGATGAATTTCCCTCTTCTAATCCCAAGTAAAACGTTCTTCCTTCCATGGGTTCCCATAATTGTGATAGCCATTTTTCTCCCAAAAACCAGGTTTATCATCTTTGGAAAACTCGATTGCCCGAAGCCATTTGGCACTTTTCCAAAAGTACAAATGTGGGATCACCGCACGCAGCGGATATCCATGCTCAGGTGTGAGCGGCACTCCATTAAAGCTGTGAGCGAGCAAACTTGTCTCTTTTGCAAAGTCTTCAAAAGGAATATTAGCTGACCAGCCTTCTTCTGCATGAAAAATGACATGTTCTACTCCCTCTAACAATACAACCGCATCCAGCACTGCACGCGTACTTATTCCACTCCATGTATTATCAAGCTTCGACCACCCAGTCACACAATGAATATCGTTTTGATATTCTGTTTGTGGTAACTCTATAAGCTCAGAAAAAGTGAAAACAACTTCCTTTTTCACTTCACCAAATAGGCGAAGAGTCCATTCATTTAAGTTTTTATAATATGGAACATTCCCGTGATGTAATACAGGAAAAGTGGTTGTTACATTTTGATTAGGAGGAACACGGTCGTTTGTCTTCTTGTTTACTTTTCCAAAGTACATACAAGCACTCCCCTATTGTTAATATGTATAAGCGAATCAAAAAATGCAGCCTTCATTAAGAAAGCTGCACTTTCACCTATTATAATACCATAGCCGCGATCCAACCAAAAATGACAAGCGGGATATTGTAATGAATAAAGGTTGGCACACATGTGTCCCAAATATGATTATGCTGACCATCTGCATTCAATCCTGCTGTAGGACCGAGCGTACTATCAGAAGCCGGAGAACCTGCATCTCCTAGTGCTGCTGCTGTACCTACTAATGCGATCGTAGCCATCGGACTAAAGCCTAGTTCCATACAAAGTGGCACGAAAATGGTAGCAATGATAGGGATGGTAGAGAAAGAAGATCCAATTCCCATAGTAACTAGCAAACCTACTACTAGCATCAATAAAGCAGCCAGCCCCTGGTTTCCACCAATCACATTCGCAGACTGTTGAACAAGTTCATCCACGGCCCCAGTTGCTTTTAATACTTCGGCAAATCCAAAGGCCGATAACATTACAAATCCAATAAAGGCCATCATTTTCATTCCATCTGTTAGAAGCTCGTCCGCCTCACGCCACTTCACGGAACCACTCAAGTAGATAATGATGATCCCTGCAAGAGCACCGATGATCATTGAATCGAGGAGAATTTGCACGATTAAAGCACCAATGATGGCTAGTACGGCAAAAACGATTGCTAACTTACTTTGTTCTTGCTTTTCTACTTTAATTAATTCGTGGGTCACATAGTTTCTTCCTTTACGGTAAGAAAAGAAAATGGCAATTACTAATCCTACTAAAAGACCCGCTGTCGGAATTAGCATTGCTGTCGGAATATCTGCTGGGTCAATCTTTAATCCACTATCAGACATATTAGTAGCTAGTATATCGTGAAAGATTTTTCCAAATCCTGCTGGTAAAAGGATATAAGGGGCTGTTAACCCGAATGTTAAAACGGATGCTATTAATCTTCTATCTATTTTCAACTCATTCATCACATTTAATAGTGGTGGAATTAAAATAGGAATAAACGCAATATGGATGGGAATCAGGTTTTGCGAGAAGCAAGCCATTAATAAAATCGCAAAAACGATGAGCGCTTTTGAATAAACTTTAGCTTTAGAATCACCATTCTTTTGAACCATTTTTAAGACGGCATCGACCAAAACATTTGGTAGCCCTGTTTTTGATATGGCAATAGCGAAGCCACCTAATAAAGCGTAACTTAAGGCAACCTCCGCACTTCCTCCTAATCCTCCAGAGAAGACTTCAATTGTTTTTTCAATCGATAATCCACCGGTTAGTCCTCCGACGATCGCTCCGATAATGAGGGATAACACGACATTTACTCGAAATAAACTTAATATTAGCATAACAAGCACTGCAAGGATGACTGCATTCATGTTGTATAAGTGCTCCTTTCTATAAAAAATCCTTTAGTTTGGTAAATTGGTAGAGTAATAAAACACAAGAATTAAAATAGCACAGATTTTTAAAGCCTGTCAAGGAAATAAAAAAACTCTAAGGAATTTTATCCCTAGAGTTTTTTACCAATTATTTAATTACTTCAAATCGTTCAACAAAGAGGGCGAGTGTTCTTGTCATAACACCAGTTGCTCCGTCAGGCCCTAAGTCTGACGCTTTAGAAGTGGTAGCTGTCCCAGCAATATCTAAATGTACCCATGGGGTGTTTTCGGCAAACTCTCCGACAAAGGCTCCACCCATGATCGCGTGACCTTCTCGACCAGGTGAATTGTTAAGATCAGCAATCTTACTACTTCTTACTCTTTCTTTATCCTTTTCGAAAAGAGGTAGACGCCACATAGGTTCACCAGCTTCAGAAGAGGCTTCAAGCACTTGCTCAAATAATCCTTCATGATTCGTTAACGCACCAGTTGTATCTGTACCGAGCGCGATGATTACACCACCAGTAAGCGTTGCTACGTCAACCAAATACTGCGCTCCATGAAACTTGGCGTATGTGACAGCATCTGCCAAGACTAATCTTCCTTCTGCATCCGTATTTAATACCTCAATCGTTTTCCCACTCATAGACGTTATCACATCGTCTGGCTTAAAGGCTGTACCACTAATCATGTTATCAGTCGAAGGAATGACGGCAACCACATTTTGCTCAGGACGTAATTCACCGATGATTTCCATCGCTCCAAGTACGGCAGCAGCACCACCCATATCGGTTTTCATTCCAACAATGCCATCCTTTGGCTTGATCGAGTATCCGCCCGTATCAAAGGTAACTCCCTTACCTACTAGACCAATTACATCGGTCCATTCCTCTTTCCCTTGATACTTCAGAACAATCATCTTTGGCGGTTCGCTTGATCCTTGGTTAACGGCTAACATAGCACCCATACCAAGCTTTAGCATATCTTCCTTATCAAGAATTTCTATTTCAAATTCGTATTTTTCTCCTAGCTGCTTTGCGTAATTAGCCATATCGGTAGCTGTTAGCATATTTCCAGGTAAGTTTACTAGTGTACGAGCAGAATTTGTTCCTTTGCCGTATACATATCCTACGGTTAACGCAGCCTGATGGTCTTCCTTTTCTAACTGTTCACTGTACACATGGACATTTTCAATCCTTTTTTCCGGCTCATTCGATTTTTGCTTATAGCCTTTAAACTCATACGTAGCTAAAGCAAATGCTTCTCCGACAGCATGAGCCACATCCAACGCGTCTAGTTCTTTCCCTATGAAAGAATCTAAATGAACAGCTATCTCAGTTAGCCTTGCTGATTGAATTTGTTTACACACCGCTCCGAATGATTCTCGTACTGAAGAAAAGGTAGCTTGATCCTCTTTTCCAAGTCCAACAATATATAAATTTCTTGCTCCAATTTTTCCAAATGTATGTATTTTCGTTAAACTCTTCTTTTTCGCGGACAAGTCACCGCTTTTCACTAATTCTGTTAAATAGCCATCAAATTGATCATCTAGAACTTTTAAGTCACCGTCGAACTTTACTGGCTTATCAAATAACCCAACGACTAATGCGTCCAATTTTACAGAAAAATCAATTTTATCATATACGGAAAACATACCGTCACCTCCATCAGTTATAAAGCTATTATATAAAAAAATATTTCGAATATCTAATTATCTTCTTCTAAAAATAAATAATACTGGGGTAGGCTTGGAAGAGTCGCTACTTTTTCAAAGGGAATTCGATCAATATGTTGTGGTATAATAGTAATACACTGGTAAATAAATGCATGAAGCTTTTCAACATCCAGACCCCAGTGCATGGGACGATACGAGTCTAAATATTCATAAGCCACCTTCATCATTGATCTTGCACCAACAACATTTCCGTATTCGTAATGATAAATAGCTACACTCATTTGTAATAAACCTTTTAAAAAGTAATTTCCTTTATCAGTCATCCACATTTCTTCCAGTAAATCGTGACAAGTATAATAATCGCCTTCATTAAAAGAAATAAAAAACTCATAATATTCAGCTGGATAGTGTGACAATGACTTCCCCCCTAAATGATGCTCCATTTACCACTATCTTAGCAAAGGAAAATGGGAAAATCATGTTATAACCTATAATTTTTGTGGTATTGATTCATGATGGAGAAAAGAGGTATATATCTTATGGAATTATTATTTAACTTCCCATTTATAGCTTCCTTGATAGCAATCTTTTTTGCTCAATTTGTAAAGGTTCCTATTCAGTATCTCGCTACACGGAAGATTGATTGGTCCCTGCTTACAAGTACAGGAGGAATGCCTAGCTCCCATTCTGCTGCTGTAACCGCACTGTCTACCGGCGTGGCATTCGAAGCTGGAATTGACTCCGCTATATTCGCTGTATCAGCTGTGTTTGCAATTATAACCATGTTTGATGCTACAGGTGTACGAAGGCAAGCTGGAGAACAGGCTATTGTATTAAATCAGCTTGTACATGACTTTCATAAATTTCTAGATGAAGCAAAAGGGTGGCCGAATAAGCCAGAACAAGAGAAACGAAAAGAGTTAAAAGAACTCCTTGGTCACAAACCAATTGAAGTATTCTTCGGTGGAATCACCGGTGTACTCGTTGCGTTCTTCCTACGGTTCATCACTACATAAACAAAGATAATATTTCCACTTAACTATTCAGGCTATTTTGGAAAACTAAAAAGGCAAGTTCCTCTCATGAGAAACTCGCCTTTTTCTTATTTACTTTCTGAGCTCGTATATTGCTGACGGAATACTTGTAATGCCTTGTCCTCATTTAAGGTACGAAGCTCTTCTTCAGTTAGCTTTCCATCGCCTTTTTCAATAACATACACTTCTAGTGTTTTCTTACCCCAGTTGTTGTACACATCTTCAACTGTTTCATAATAAAGGTCTACTTTATTGCCTTTGATCGCTCCACCTTTATCTGCAACAACTCCGTATCCGTAACCAGGAATAAAGAGAATGGTTCCGATTGGAAAAACATTTAAATCCGCAGCTACTGTTGAAAATAAGTCTCTCGTTACCTTCACACCTGAATATGTAATTCCAAACTCTGGATGCCCAGGGTTCTTCCCAGTTGATTCAACTCCTGCAGTGTAGCCAGTGGCAGTTACCGTTGCTTTCGGGTATTGTCCCCAATCAAATGCTTCTTCAAGCTTTGGCGGGGCACCGATTACTTCTTCACTTGATGAGATTAATGTTTCTTCACTAGCTATATTATTTAAGAATTTAAATGCCAATCCAATCTGTTTTACGGTGTGATCAATGACAGAATCTTCAGCATCCACTTCGTCACCGTAATTTGTATTTGCCAATAGAGATTCAGCTTTTACGCCTGAGATACTTTGAAATGTTGCACCTAAAGCTCCAATAAACAACACCATCAACATAACACGCCTTATTAACAATTTCACTATTTTCATCTTTTTTTCACTCCTCCCAAAAATAGTCATTTCCCATTTTCGAAAGAAGTATTCATATTTTAGTGAATTAATAGACTTTGGTATATTTTAACAAGTTGACAAGTGAAACAAAAAAACCTCCACTGATGTGAAGGCTAAAACATGCGATATCCTCTGTTTCTTAACATTTTTATTGTTATTCCTGCAAGTATCGCTCCTGCCATTCCGCTGCTTAAAATCAGAATGTCTGCAAGTGCTAGATTCATAATTCGGTTCCCCAAGTCTTGAAATGCAGCAGCACTATTTGTAAAGTACTCACTGAAGCTAACTACATCAACAATGAGAATCGAAACGATTGGATAAATGATTGCCATAACCCACGACATTCTTAGTAGCATATTTAAGATGAATCCGATTCCAAAAAATAATACAAAAAACAAAAGCATCGATATAGGTAGAACAAATATCGTCATTGGCATTTGGTTGTTTCCCCCTTCACACATCAACTTTTAGTGTACTAAAAGCAAGCGTTTTTCGTCAATAAAATGACGGGGGGAAAGAAGGACAAAAAAATACTCCGCATCATATACGGAGGAAGTTTGGTTATTTTGATTCTTTCTGTTTTCCAGTTCCCCCACAGCTTGGGCATGTTTCTGAACCACCAAGTAAAAGCTGGAAGTACCCCTTGCCTGAGCAATAAAGACATTCCTTTGTTTCTACCTTCACTGCACTCATTTTCCTCAACCTTTCCAAACGACTGAATTTTCAGATAATATATCATAAAAAAACAAAAATGGAAAGTAAGAAAATCTTCCAAAAACAAAGGACGGAAACGCATACAAGTGTTTTTTTCTCTGTTTTTCATACTGTTTCTAAATTTTTAAATAATTACAAAAACAACTTATATGATGTGTATCCGAATTGCTGTCCTGGATCAATACTATCGACTTTCATTCTCTGTTGAGATCCCATCGCTTCAACCATAAACGCAAGCATGATAGAAGCTGTATTCTCATCCAGCAACTGGTCTGGATGAATAAAAGCAGCCTCATACAGCTCATTTTCTTGAATTACAATGCTTTCCTCAAGGACTGTTTGCTGTAGAAGGAACATAATCATATTGTCACTAATTTCATGCTTAATGACCCCTGTTCGTACTCCAAGTAACTGTTCAACACGGCAGGTTATTCCTGTTTCTTCTTTTACCTCTCGAATAACAGCCTCGTCTGCTGTTTCCCCTTCATCTACAAATCCCGCGGGTAAGGACCACTTCCCCTTTAGTCCCCCGTACTTTTTTTTTACCACTAGCCATTCACCATGTGCATTTATGACCAAACCAGCTACTGCAAGCCAAACCTTTCCTCTGTCCGTTTTCTTCAATTTCCACACCCCACTTATACGATAATTATATCACCGATAATATCAAAAAAAGAACAAGCTGTTTTAAGCAGCTTGCTCTTTCTTATCTATTATAGAACGTTGAATTTTCCTTTTTTCAGAACTAATGAAGGTCCACCAATCATAAATAATGCACGGTTATCAACCATCTTCTTCATGAATGAAGCCGTTCCACCAGTCATCTTCTTACCAAAGGCTACACCAATTGCATCGTCATGTCCAAGTGAGCAAACTGTACCTTTGTTATCGAATGTAAAGTGACCTAACTCACCTTTGTCACGGATAAGAGATACTAGGTTGCTTGCACAAAGTTCACCTTGTTGCATCGCAATTTGAGCAGTTGGTGGGTATGGACGATTCACCTTCTCGTCTATAATTAGTGAGCAATCACCGATAATGAATACGTTGTCGTGTCCAGGAACACGTAGGTCAGGTTGAACCTTTACGCGACCTCTCATCGCTTCAAAACCAGAGTTTTCAATGATTGAGCTACCGCGAACTCCTGCAGCCCAAACCACTGTTGCAGCCTTAATTTCTTCTACTTCGTCTTCGCCTTTACCAACAACAATTCCATTTTCAGTTGCTTCTTTAATAGCAGTACCGATCATGAATGTTACACCTTTACGCTCTAATTGAGCAGTTGCGTAGCTAACTAGCTCTGGATCAAATCCAGGAAGTACCATTGGAGCAGCCTCTACACAAATTAGTTTTACTTTACCGAAATCAATATCGTACTCGCGGCAAAGCTCAGGAACACGGTTAGTTAATTCACCTAAGAATTCAATTCCTGTAAATCCTGCACCACCCACAACGATTGTTAATCTTTCATCTTTCTTTTCTTCTTCCATGTTGTACGTAGCGAATTGATATTCAATATGTTCACGAAGTTGACGTGCAGCATTGATATTAGCAATCGCAAATGCATGCTCTTTCAACCCTTTAATTCCGAACGTTTCTGGCTCTGCACCTAGTGATACCACAAGGTAATCGTACTCAACCTCACCTTTTTCAAGAACCACTTTCTTCTCTTCGTGGTTAATAGAAAGAACCGTACCTTTAATGAATTCCACTTTATTTGTGTCAATAACATCCGTTACATTGTAACGTACACGGTCATGGTGTAATGTACCAGCTGACGCTTCATGTAACCATGTTGTTTCATAGTGGTAATCATTTTTGTTAATAAGGACGATATCCGCTTCATTTACTCCAACTTGCTTTTGTAATCTTGTTACTGTCATTAATCCACCGTATCCGGCACCTAATACTACGATTTTTGGCTTTCTCAAGACGTTCAAACCCACCTTTTTTATATATAGTTTTTTTGTGTTTTTTTTATCTTCCGCTTCTATAAAGGAATTTATTTTATAATAACAACGAAAAAGTTTGTGATGTTTTTCACGAAAGAAGACAAGAAAATGTTGAAAAAAAGACACAAAAAGTTAACAATATGTCTACATATCATCATATTCCTTTTCATTCACTTTTTCAAGCAGAAAATCTACCAAAAACCAATCATATAAATGGTAAACTTTTCTGACAATCCTCTCGCTGTTAGTGACTTATTCCTGAGGGACTTTCATTATTTAGTCATAACTCCGAGCCATTTTTAATACTTTTGGTAGTATGAAATGATAAATCCTACACATAGTTAGGGGGATATAGAATGAAAGAGGACCAGACAGTTTACGACATTACCATTATTGGCGGAGGACCTACTGGACTATTTACTGCCTTCTATGGGGGAATGAGACAAGCTACTGTTAAATTGATTGAAAGCTTGCCACAGTTAGGTGGGCAGTTGTCCGCTTTATACCCTGAAAAATATATTTATGATGTTGCTGGATTTCCTAAAGTCCGGGCCCAGCAGTTAGTCAATAACCTGAAGGAGCAAATGGCTACATTTAATCAAACGATTTGCTTAGAGCAATCCGTTGAAAAAATAGAGAAACAAACGGATGGAATCTTTAAGTTAACAACGAATAAAGAAGTCCATTTTTCAAAAACAATCATCATCACCGCTGGCAACGGTGCCTTTCAACCTCGACGATTAGAGCTAGAAAACTCCTCCCAATACGAAGGAAAAAATCTATACTACTTTATTGACGATCTTCACCAATTCGCTGGTCAAAAGGTGGTCGTATTTGGCGGTGGAGATTCAGCGGTTGATTGGGCTTTAATGCTCGAACCAATTGCAGAAAAAGTAACGATTGTTCACCGACGTGAAAAGTTCCGGGCTCACGAGCACAGTGTACAAAACCTTCAACATTCCAAGGTGGAGATAAAAACTCCCTACGTCCCTGCTGATTTACTTTCGAACAGCAAAGGAGACATTGCTCAAGTTGTGCTAAAGAATGTGAATGATAAAGCAGAAGAAACCGTCGAAGTAGATGCTGTGATTTGTAACTACGGATTCGTTTCATCGCTTGGTCCCATCAAGGAATGGGGACTTGAGATTTCAAAAAACACCATCGTTGTGAATTCAAAAATGGAAACCAATATTCCCGGCATTTATGCAGCGGGCGATATCTGTACGTACGAAGGAAAAGTAAAGCTTATTGCCTGCGGCTTCGGTGAAGCACCAACGGCCGTTAACAATGCAAAAACATTTATTGATCCAAAGGCAAAAGCACAACCACTGCATAGTTCTTCGATGTTTAAGTAGAAAAGCGGAAGCAGCTTGATCAGGGGCGACAGGCATAAGATGAATCGTGCAGGAAGGCCTGCCTTCTGGAGCGATTTAGCTTATGACCCGAGCCCCTAGCTGCTGGAGCTGGACAGAGAAAAGAGAAGAAAAAAAGTGCAAGGATGATCCTTGCACTTTTTAGCATTCTTCCGGTGTACCTTGGTTGGTTGCTGTACGGAAAGAGGAACCACACCCACATGATGCTATGGCATTAGGATTTTCGATGGTGAAGCCGCCACCCATCAGGGAGTGCTTATAGTCAATAACGGTTCCTACTAAGGCAGGAGCACTTTCTTTATCAACTAAGAATGTAATTCCATGTTGAACAAGCTCCTTGTCGCCTTCTTCTACTTCATGAGCAAATCCAAGACCATACGATAGGCCACTGCAGCCGCCACCTTTAATCGCTACGCGTAAGTACGCATTTTCCTCTTCGTTCTCTTTCATCATATCTTTTATTTGAAGTGCAGCCGCTTCTGTCACAGTAATAATGTCTTTCATGATTATCCATTCCTCCCTCGAACATCTTTACTTTTAGTATATACAGCAATGTCTTTATACTCAACTGAACGGACTTATAAAAATGGAATTGGTTTTGATAAATGGGCATTGGCTTAATTGAGGAGGGACTGGGGAGAAATGTTGCTTTGTTGATACTTTAACATTCTGGAACCCCTAGACACCAAACCTTCTTCTTTTCAAATATAATATTTTTATAGTTCTTTTATCACAAATAATAAGGTACAATAGTATTATATAAACGATCGTAAAAATAAAAGGGGTGTGTGAGAATATGACTGAACTACAGCCGCTTTATGATAAAAAATGTGAATGTATGATGTGTAAAACTAAGTTTACGACTAAGAAGCTTCGCTCACGTTTTGTAGTAGTAAAGTCCTATGATACTGACTTTGCCCCTACATATGAAAATATTGAAAATGATCCTAACCTTTATTTTGTTGCGGTATGTCCGAAATGCGGCTTTTCTTTTACAGATGACTTTGCACCTTATTTTCCACCAGGCAGCAAGGAAATCATTGATTCTAAAATAGCCCAACAGTGGCTGCCCCGCAGTTTTGGTGAAGTTAGGACGTATCCAGAGGCCGCAAAAACAATCAAACTTGCCGCCTATTGTGGAACATTGAAAAAAGAAAAGCATGTATCTATTGCTGGTTTATATATGAGATTGGCTTGGATCTACAGAGCATTGCTAGATCACGAGCAGGAGCAACGATTTATGAAGCTTGCTGTGGACGAGTATATGGAAGCATATATCACTGATGATTATCGTGGAACACAAATGACCGAGCTCCGGCTTCTCTATATGATTGCTGAGCTATCTAGACGAACGGGTCAGATCGACCAATCGGTAAAATATTTTTCAAAGGTCATTGAAAAACAAGGAAGCTTTAATGAGGCAAAGATCGTTGAAATGGCAAGAGATCGTTGGCAGGAAATACGTGAAAAGCAAAAAACAAAAATATAAAAAGGGTCTACCTATGAGGTGACCCTTTTTTGTATGTTAAAACATCGGATTTTCTTCTAAATAACGATAAATATTTTCCACTAGTTCATCAGGTGTATCCCCAGAAACGACTTCGCCATTTACTAGTGCATACAGTGTTGATGCGCATTTGCCACAATAGCCAAGGCACCCATATTCAATGATATCCAGGTCATAATCCTTTTCTAGCTGTTCGAGTGCTTTTTGAGCACCACTTGCTAAATTACTTATACAAAACTCTATAATTGGTTTTATCATTTCTCCCACCTCTACTTAGTAAATGTACCTTGTCCAACCAAAAAGTTCAAGTAGGTAGTTTCCTTCCAAAAATTTTAATTGTCAAGAAATTGTACTGAATGTGTTGTGGTTTTGTCACAATTTCGTTATACTTTTTATGGTGTTTTGAAACATATATAATGTTTATCTATCGATTTATCATTGTAATATGTCATCATATTGCAAACGTTTTTATAAGAGAGAATAGCAACTCAACTGTAGAGATAAAGGGGAAATTATTATGAAGAATCTCGTTATTCTCGGCGGAGGCTACGGGGGAATGAGAATACTCGCACGCTTATTACCCTCTCAACTTCCAGACGATGTAACCATCACGCTAGTTGATAAAATTCCTTACCACTGTTTAAAAACAGAATATTACGCTCTTGCAGCTGGTACGATTTCCGATCAGCATGTACGGGTAGCTTTCCCTGAGCACCCTAGGCTTACAATCAAATACGGAGAGGTTAAAGATATTAATCTTGAAGAGAAAACCGTTCTCGTGAATAATGATGTAATCACTTACGATGATTTAGTAATTGGACTAGGTTGTGAAGACAAATATCACAATGTCCCAGGTGCGGATCGTTATACGTATAGCATTCAATCGATTGAGAAGTCTAGAACAACATATCAAGCATTGAACAACCTATCCCCTGGCTCTGTTGTCAGCATAGTTGGGGCTGGTTTGAGCGGAGTAGAACTAGCAAGTGAATTAAATGAAAGCAGACCTGATTTAAAGGTAAAGCTATTCGACCGCGGAAATCATATCTTATCTGCCTTCCCTGTTCGTTTAGGAACGTATGTGGAAAATTGGTTTGATAATCACGGAGTAGAAATTGTTAACAATTCACATATCACAAAGGTAGAAGAAAATACTCTATACAATCACGATGAGCCACTACACTCGGATGCGATTGTATGGACTGCAGGCATTCAGCCAGTAGAGATTATTCGAAACCTTGATGTCGAAAAGGATCATCAAGGGCGAGTGATGCTAACTGTTCATCACAATTTGCCTCATGATGAACATGTGTATGTCGTGGGTGACTGTGCAAGTCTACCGCACGCACCTAGCGCTCAATTAGCTGAAGGACAAGCGGAACAGATTGTACAAATCCTCTTAAAAAGATGGGCAAATGAACCGCTTCCTGAAACAATGCCGGTTATTAAGTTAAAGGGAGTTCTCGGCTCTTTAGGCAAAAAGCATGGCTTTGGGTTAGTAGCAGAACGCCCTATCACAGGACGGGTGGCAAGACTATTAAAATCAGGAATTCTATGGATGTATAAATATCATAATGGCTAATAGAAAAGCGCAAGCGCCCTGTTCAGCGCACGACAGGCCTGGAGCGCTCCAACTAAGATAAAGGAAACACGAAGAGCCAGAGGCGCATTCGTGCTTGACTTATCGTAGGGCGGAGAGCGAAGGACACTAGGCGCTAGGGCGCTGGAGCTAGACAATTTTCAAAGTCGAAAACATTATACTTTCTTATCTTTCAAAAAAGAGCTCTCCTACCATGGTAGGAGAGCTTATTTTATTGAGCAGGTACTTTACTAGAAAAGCTACGGATCACTTCCATAAACTTTTCTCCATACTTGTTCAGCTTATTTTGACCAACACCGTTCACGTTTAAAAATTCTTCCGGTGTTTGAGGCATTTTTGCACACATGTCCTTCAAGGTAGCATCCGAGAAAACGACAAACGGTGGAACTTTTTCTTTCTCGGCCAAGCTTCTTCTTATGGCACGAAGCTCTTCGAATAAAGGGTTGTCCACCTCCGTAATGGTACTCGTCTTTACGGCTTCCTTTCTGAGTACTTTCTCATTCCCAACTAATACTTCTCTTCCAGCAGGTGTGACATATATCGTTGGATAAGATCCATGCTCCACACCAATCAGTTCACGGGTGATGAGAAACTCAATTTCTTCACTAACCTCTTTCGCACTTTTTGTCTTTAAAATCCCGTAGGTGCTTAGCTGATCAAAACGAAAGTCGTAGACCTTTTTATTTTTTGAACCAGTTAGTACTTGAGCTACTAGGTTTTTCCCGTATTTCTGACCCATACGAATGATACACGATAAAATCATTTGTGCTTCCTTTGTAACATCCACGCTCGTTCTCGTATCTTTACAGTTCCCACAGCGTCCACAATCGGTTGCCTCTTCTTCGCCAAAGTACTCTAAAATATGTGAGTGCAGGCATGCTTCTGTATGGCAATAGTCGATCATTGATTGAAGCTTTTCGAGCTCCTGACTCATGCGGCTGCGATCAGCAGACTGATCAATTAAAAAGCGCTGAATTTGAACATCTTGAGGGGAATATAAAACGACACATTCACTTTTAAGGCCATCTCTACCTGCACGTCCTGCTTCCTGATAATAGCTTTCCATATTCTTCGGAAGCTGATAGTGAAGCACATATCGAATATTCGATTTATCGATTCCCATCCCAAATGCGGAGGTAGCAATCATAACACTACTTTCGTCTTTTAAAAATAATTCCTGTTCTGAATTCCGTTCCTCGTCACCCATGCCCGCATGGTATCGTGTAACTGCAATTTTTTCTTTCTTTAATCGTTCATACAACTGATCGACCATTTTTCTTGTGGCCGCATAGATGATGCCACTTTCTTTATTATTTTTCTTAACATAACTCTTTATAAAAGCATTCCGATCTTGGCCTTTGACAACCGAAAAGGTTAGATTCTCACGCTCAAATCCTGTAATCACACTGTTCGCATCGTTTATGTGTAAGGTTTTGCATATGTCTTCTCTTACTTGTGGAGTTGCAGTCGCAGTTAATGCTAATACGACTGGTTTTTCTTGTAAGCTGCTAATAAACTTTTGAATTTGTAAATAACTCGGACGAAAATCGTGTCCCCATTGCGAGATACAGTGTGCCTCGTCAATCGCGATAAACGGAATACGTATCATTTGCAGACTTTGTAGGAAATCACTTGATTCGAGTCGTTCTGGTGCAAGATACAAAAGTTTATATTTTCCTTCCTCCGCACCGGTCAACCTTTCTTGAATCTCTTTGCTCGTTAACGAGCTATTAATATAGGTCGCAGAAACACCTGCCTGAAGAAGCGTGTCTACTTGATCCTTCATTAAAGAAATCAATGGGGAAATTACAATCGTTGTTCCTTCAAACAGTAGGGCTGGTATTTGATAACAAAGTGATTTCCCTCCACCAGTTGGCATAATGCAAATTCCATCATTCCCGTTAAGCACCGTTTGAATAATTTGTTCTTGACCCTTTCGAAAGCTAGAATATCCAAAATAAGATTGGAGTAAATGCACTGCTTGATCGATCAAAACTCAGGTCTCCTCTCTATTCGCTTGCCTTATACCCATGCCTCTCCATTGCCGCATAGATCGTTTTAAGCTTAGGGTTTCCTTCCCCTACCACTTCATCTTCTAGCACAACAACCGGATAAAACATATCTTCCTCAATGACACGTTCAGCAAAGGCTTGCTTTTTTTCATCGTTTGGTGGTTGATAAATATCTACATAAGTTATTTGAAATGGTTGGTTTGGGTACTTTCTTCCAATTGCCGCTTCCAACCATTCGTAGGTTTCTTTTGATGATGGTAAATTCACACAGCTTGGGCAAAGTACTTCTGCCCCGTATACTACAAGCTCAATCATGTTCCTTCCCCCTTTTACTCACTATGTCTATTTTACATGATAAAAGGAGCAGAACACACTAGTTTGACGATTTTTGGATTTGAGTATTACCAATAGATTTTTTTAATTAAAATGATTATAATAAGGGGTATGAAGGGAGCGATTTAGATGGCAGAGCAAGAAATGTTTGAACAAGTTCAAGAGGTACTAAATAAATTACGTCCATTCCTTCTTCGTGATGGTGGGGACTGTGAATTAGTAGACGTTGAGGATGGCATCGTTAAGCTTCGTTTGTTAGGCGCATGCGGTAGCTGCCCAAGCTCAACAATTACTTTAAAAGCTGGAATTGAGCGTGCTCTTTTAGAGGAAGTTCCAGGCGTAGTGGAAGTAGAACAAGTATTTTAATGATTGAAGAAAAAAGCGATTTCCTGCGAAATCGCTTTTTCTTATTTTTCTAGTCTTTTGACCTTTTTTTGCACACGGCTTCCGTCTTTGTCTATTTGCAAAGAGTAGAACGATACATGAGGCAAATACGATTCCATACGACCGATTACCTCTTGTCCGAGCCCTTTTTCTACAAAGCAGATGACACTTGGACCAGCACCACTTAGTGCAACTCCAAAGGCACCATATTGAAGCGCTAAGTCTTCAACTTGCTCCAGTTCAGGCACAATCGATTTTCTGTAAGGCTGATGAAACAAGTCCTTGCTCATCATTTTACCGGCTAATGGTAAATTCCCTTGTAAAAGAGCTGCCACTAGCACGTTCGACACAGAACTAGCGCGAACAGCTGTAGCGTATGAAAGTTCTGAAGGCAAGACACCTCGAGAGGCTTTTGTCAGCAACTCTTCTTTTGGTACGACCATGACAATATCAAAAGCAAGATCTGAATAGGTTAAAAAATCAACCTCTTCCCCGATCTGCGTTCCTACAATCAAACCACCGTAAAGAGCTGCACCTGCATTATCTGGATGCCCCTCCATGACCGAAGCAATCTTCATTTTTTCCTCTTTTGTAAGCCCTAGTTCGCCTACATGATCAGCGAGTTCAATCGCTGCAACAATCGCTGCAGCACTTGAACCAAGACCTCTTGCTAATGGAATATCACTTTTCATTTTTATCAAACATGGAGATAAACTCTTTCCATATTTCTCAGCAATTTCGATGGCGGTTGAAACAATAAAGTTTGTTTCATCCTTCGGAAATACCTCAAGCTCTTCTGAAAGCATTTCAATTTGCCATTTCGCTGCTTTTTCTACTTCAAGTGATAAATAAAGATTTAGTGCTAACCCGACAGAATCGAAGCCAGGTCCTAAATTGGCCGTACTTGCTGGTACATCGATGATAAGTACAGCTTCTTCACTCATTGATGAACAACCCCTCGAATGTGGTTCGCAACAGCTTGTTCATCATTTGGTAACAATACCGGCTTAATTGGGCTGCACACGATCGCTGTATTAGGATCCTTCAATCCATTTCCAGTCAAGATTGCAACAATTTTGCTACCCTTAGCGATGGTTCCATTTTGCAATTGCTTATATACACCAGCAATAGACGCACATGATGCAGGCTCAGCAAATACACCTTCTGTTGATGCAAGTTTTTGATAAGCAGCGAGAATTTCTTCATCGCTCACTTCATCAATTTTCCCTGCTGATTCTTCGACTGCAGCAGAAGCTAAATGCCAGCTTGCTGGATTTCCGATACGAATCGCAGTTGCAATTGTTTCAGGGTTTTCAAACACACGGTTATGAACGATTGCTGCTGCCCCTTCTGCTTCGAAACCATGCATCTTTGGTAATGCAGTTCCCTTTGCCTCATGATATTCCTTAAAGCCTTTCCAGTACGCACTGATATTCCCCGCATTCCCAACAGGGATAGCTAAAATATCTGGCGCTCCACCTAGCTGGTCGCACACTTCAAATGCAGCAGTTTTTTGCCCTTCAAGTCGGTATGGATTCACCGAGTTAACTAATGCAACAGGCTCAGTTTCACTGATTTTACGTACCATTGCTAAAGCTTGGTCAAAGTTTCCTTCAATAGAGATAATCTCTGCTCCGTACATGATTGCTTGCGCTAGCTTACCCATGGCAATCTTACCTTCAGGAATTACAACAATACAACGCATCCCAGCTCTTGCTGCGTATGCTGCAGCTGCTGCAGACGTATTTCCTGTTGATGCACAGATAACTGTATCGCTGCCTTCTTCCTTCGCCTTGGCAACTGCCATAACCATACCACGGTCTTTAAAAGAACCCGTTGGATTTGTTCCCTCTGTCTTAACGTAAAGTTCTACTCCCCACTCTTTTGAAAGATTCTCAAGATAAATTAATGGAGTATTGCCTTCGTTTAATGTTAATTTCGGAGTGTTCTCACTTACAGGAAGAAACTCTTTATATTCTTGAATTAATCCTTGCCACCTCATGTTCTACTTGCTCCCTTCCACTCGATACGAGCTCTTGATTTGCTTTGTTGTTTCTAGGTCTCTTAATTTTACTAAAATATCCTCGTAATCCTGTAAAGAAGCATGGTGTGTGACTAACACAATTTCTGCTAAGCCTTTTTCCTTCACTGGAAGCTGAAGAATTTTTTCAAAACTTACATGATGTTCTGAGAAAATAGAAGTGATGTTTGCAAATACACCTACTTCATCGTTCACTAATAAACGCAAGAAATACTTCGATCTGATTTCATGAGCTTCTTTCAGCTTTTTCGGGTATTGTGGAGTAACCGCACTTGTACCATTTACACCAAGACGCATGTTTTTCATCACTCCAACTAGATCTGAAACAATAGCTGTCGCTGTTGGAAGGCTCCCAGCTCCTGGTCCGTAAAACATCGTTTCTCCTACCGCTTCCCCGTAAACGTACACTGCATTGTATTCGTTATGAACAGATGCTAACGGATGCGAATCTACTAAGAATGTTGGCTGAACACTTACCTCAACTTTATCATCGTCAAGATCCGCGATACCGATCAGCTTCATTGTATATCCAAGCTGCTTTCCGTATTCTAAGTCTTCTTCAGTAATATCGGTAATTCCTTTTACTTTTACATCATCTAAATCAATTTTCATTGAAAAGCCAAGAGTTGAAAGGATGGCCATCTTTCTTGCGGCATCAAGCCCTTCTACATCAGCTGTTGGATCACTTTCAGCAAAACCAAGATCTTGCGCTTCTTTTAATACCTCTTCATACGCACTTCCGTCCTGAGCCATTTTCGTTAAAATGAAGTTGGTTGTTCCATTTACAATTCCCATCATCTTCGTAATACGATCAGAGGCTAAACCATCTACTAGACCTCTTAAAATAGGAATTCCACCTGCAACACTTGCCTCATAAAACAAGTCACAGCCATTATCAGAAGCTGCAGTGAGTAGCTGCGAACCATAGAGAGCCATTAAATCCTTGTTTGCTGTCACCACATGTTTCTTATTATTTAGAGCTGATAGAAGATGTTGCCTCGTTTCCTCAACACCACCCATTACTTCAATAACCACATCGATTTCCGAATCTTGTAGTATATCATTAGGATTTGTTGTTAACATTTCTCTATTTAAACTTACATCTCTTTGTTTGTCGATATCTTTTACTAACACTTTTTTTATCTGAACAGGACAGCCAACTTGGTGCATGAGTTTGTCTTGATGATTTTCAATAATTTTCACTACACCCGTACCGACCGTGCCTAAACCTAGTAATCCAATTGAGATAGCTTTCATCCTTTTCCCCTCCTACGTGTATTTCTGGAATGAACAGTTGTTTGTGTATAGTAGACATTATAGATGGAGGGACTCAATATTACAAGGGTTAATTATAGGGAGAATTTATTTGCAAGCGCTTTATCCCTTGTATTATTTGATTATTTCGAGAAATATATTTTTTCTATATTATAGCCAATCCAACTTCGGTATCTTCATTCTGCGGACCGGCACCTCTGCTAGTTGATAAAAGGACGATAAAAATTCTTCATGTTCCTTTGTTTGATCGAGACTTTTAACGAATCGATCCTGTAAACTATTTTTTTCCTGCTCGGAGCTGGTGATATAGTAGTTCTCGACATTATCAAAGAAATGAAGGGGAAATAGCAATCTTGCGTACAACAGTCGCCATGAGAAAGAGGATAGTGGCATCACTGTTTGATAATCCTGAAAGAACTGACTTACCTCTGGCTCGTATAGCTTAATATTGGTAAAATATCGGTCTCTTGTCCATTCTGCTAAATCCCGACTGCAGTGGTCAAACACCCACTCAAATGGATTTTTCATATAGATTTGATTTCCCCATGTATGTTTTGTAAATCGAACATGACAGATCGTTCCACTGTCAACCGCTTGTGGATCATCATCAAGCTCCGTATCAACTAAGTATTGAATAGCATTTTCGGCAAGCCCCATATAATAAGGAAATGCTTCTAAGAAAAACCGTTCAAATTCATGGTCTGGCTGCTTATAAAGCATATCATTCCATACCCGTTCCATTTGATCTAGCCGTTGCTCCCAGTACTGCTTCCATTTTCCGATTCGGTTGATTTTGTTTGTTTGGAAATTAACTGTTCTTCCCCTGTAATGGAATTTAGAAAGTTTACGACCTATATGTTGCTGATTTCTATTTGTAGACATATGACAAACAAGAACTACATACTTCCCCTGCTGAATCTCAATTACCGATTCTCCTGATTCTTTTTGTAAAAATTGACAAGTATTCCGATCCCCTTGGTTCAAGACATGTGTAGAAAGCTGCATGAGCTCAGATAGATTTTCCTCAGGTAGGGAGTTTACAGGTACGAGCATATATATTTGATTTTTTATTCTTCCTGACTCATATCGTCCTACCGAGAGTGGCTCTTCTATTTGAAGTTGAAAATGTTCACTTAATATTTCTCGAAGCATACATACACCCACTTTTGTTTGTTTTACTACTTATGTATATGTTCATGGCAAAGAAAACTTGTGTTTTGTTGTATAAGAGATACCGAAGTGACAAATGCTTCAAAGGTAGACCGTGCACCCAAAATTGGTTCCGTGCATAATTTTAATGATATAGTTATATATATAGTGAAAATGAGAGAGAAAAGGTGAAGCGAATGGCTGAAGAGAAGAAGATGAGTCTATCAGAAGAAACAGCACGTAAATGGCTACACGAGCGAGGCGTGGAAGTTCAAGACATTGCTGACCTTGTCTATTTTCTACAGGAAAAGTACCATCCTGATTTACAGATGAAAGACTGCATTGAAAATGTGGAGCGAGTGCTTTCTAAAAGAGAAGTTCAAAATGCCATTTTAACCGGAATTCAGTTAGACATTATGGCTGAAAAAAAATTGATGGAAGAGCCGTTGCAATCCATTATTGAGGTGGATGAAGGACTTTATGGAGTTGACGAGGTTCTTGCTTTCTCCATCGTCAATGTGTACGGTTCCATCGGTTTTACGAACTACGGGTATATTGATAAATTAAAACCTGGGATACTAAAAGACCTCAATGACAAGTCTTCAGGAAAATGCCACACCTTCTTAGATGACATTGTTGGCGCCGTTGCCGCTGCTGCTTCTAGCCGGTTAGCGCATCGTGCTCAGAATACGGAATAATAAAAGAAAGGGATGAACACGAGTGTTCATCCCTTTCCTTCACTTATACTTCCCACTGATCCAACGAGTCAAGAACATAGGTTGGCTTCTTTTCGTAACCTTGTAACAGCTCCTTCGTCGTGACGCCTGTGTGAACTAATAATGTGTCTAGACCTGCGTTCATTCCAGCCAAAATATCCGTGTCATAATAGTCTCCTACCATGATGGTGTCTTCTTTTCTTGTTCCTAGTACCTCAAGCGCTTGCTCCATAATGATGGCCTCTGGCTTTCCAATAAAAATTGGTTTTGTTGCGGTTGAGACAGCGATCACTGAAGTGAGTGATCCATTTCCAGGCAACAATCCACGCTCTGTTGGAATCGCAATATCTGCGTTCGTTGAAATAAATGTTGCCCCCCATCGAACCGCTAAACAAGCAGTGGCAAGCTTTTCATATGTAATGTCACGGTCAATTCCACATACCACAAAGTCAACATCTGTCTCAGCTTGCTGAAATCCTTTCTCAGCTAATGCAGTTTTAAGTCCCTCTTCGCCAATACAATACACGACTGCGTCTTGTTTTTGCGTAGCGATATAGTTTGCTGTTGCCATGCTAGTTGTAAATACTTGGTCATCGGTCGTTGGAATGCCGAAATCACGTAGTTTTGTTGCTACCTGGCTAGGTGTTCTTGAGGAATTGTTGGTTACAAATAAATACGGTATCTTTTGCTCCTTTAACTGCTTCACGAAATCTGCTGCTTCTTGAATTAATTCAGTTCCTCTATACATCGTTCCGTCTAGGTCGATTAGGTATCCTTTATACTTTTTCATTTTTTTAGCTCCTGATTATTTTTTTATGTGGTTTTCGATAAAGCGGGTGGATTTCTTGCAATTTTCTTAAGCTATTGCAGGTTTTGCTATGAGAATTAGCTTAAATTTACGAATTCTATCAGAACCTAGCTACAAGTTGGAAGATTTTTTTGCGATCCTCAGATTTTACTTGCTATTCTTAAGTTTTATTTGCGATTCTTGGAATTTACTTGCGATCCCCAAATTTTATTTGCGATTCTCAGAATTTATTTGCGATCCCCAAATTTTATTTGCGATTCTCAGAATTTATTTGCGATCCTCAAATTTTATTTGCGATTCTCAAAATTCACTTGCGAAACTCAAAATTTATTTTGCTATCCCTTTTAGGACCCCATTCAAATACCACAATCCTCCCTAATTATTCTGCACAAAACAGAGGGAAAACACAAAAAAGCCTCAACAGCAGAGGCTTTGCTTAGTTTTTAAATGCGGTGACTGGACCGAGTTCGTTCGTTAAGTACTGTCTTACAGCATCAGAAACAAGCTTAATCGATGGAAGGATCCGTGAAAAAGTATTCTTCACATCTTCATGATCAATCCTTGTATAATCCTGAACGAGTGTTTTGCGATATTGAACCATCACTTTCAAGTCCAGGCTCATATTAGGTGAAATGACCAACTCATCCTCAAGTATATCGATAATATCCTCATAGCTACCAGGGTCACGCATGATAAATCCGTCTATCATCGCGTTGCCAACATCAAGGATAGATTCAATCATCATGTGTGTAAGGCGCTCAAGTGCAGCCTGTTCAAGAGCCGTACTCCACTCATTCTTTCCTTCAAACTGCTGTATTTGCTTTTCTAAATAAATTAATCTTTCCTCAATTAATTCTCTATCAACAAAGTACACGTATCGTAGCTCCTTTCCTAATAGCACAATTTTTGTTTATACAGATGCTAGTCCATGAGTTAACGAAGCTGGCCTAGCAAATAAGTATCCTTGTGCTAAATCAACACGATTTCTGAATAAGACAGAGGCTTCCTCTTCACTTTCAATTCCTTCAGCAACAACGAGGGATCCGGCCTCACGGGCAACAAGAAGAAGTCCCTTAAGCATAGATTCTTTCACTGAGTTTTTGTCAATATCCTGAATGACGGAACGGTCAATTTTTATAATATCAGGCATAATTTCACTAATAGTGTTTAATGACGCATAACCTGCACCCGTATCATCCACCGCAATACGGAATCCGAAATTTCTTAGAAGGTTGATATTATAAATAAAATATTCCATACCATCGATGGAATCTCTCTCTGTAATTTCAATCGTAATTTGAGTCGGCGAGATATTTTTATATTTCCCCATCAGTTTCTTTAGGTCACGAATGAACTTTTGATTTCCCACCGTAATCGGCGTAAAGTTAATGAAAATATCGTGTGGACATCCTGTATCATTAATTTGTTGCAGTGCTTTTTCTAGAACAATTAATTCTAAGTCATATAACATTCCTGTTTGGCGTGCAACCGAAAATAGATGTAATGGGTTTTCATATTCCGTTCCCTTTGGTCCTCTTGTTAGCATTTCCCAGGCACGGATTTCCTTCGTGGCTACATCAAAGATCGGTTGGGCGAGAAGCAAAATATTCTTTTGCGCGACAATTCTGCTCAGACTATAAAGAAGCTCATTGAACTCCGTTTGCACTCGCTTTTCTGCCATTGCCAACGCTTGCTGCCCAGCCTTTAAGATCGCTTCCTGAATGGAGTATTGCTTCTTTTCAACAAACATATAGCCTGATTCAAACTGAATGTATAAGCTTGGAAATTGGTCACATACCCTTTTTTCTGTTTCCCGTAAAACCTTCTTCATCACCTGATCGATTTCAGAAATACAGTGCTGTTCATGATCTACCTTAATAAATAAAGTGACTCCATCACTGTTGTAATCGTGCAACAAAAGCAGATCATCATCCTCAATTTGCTCTTGAATAACCTGTTGAAAATTCATCTTTAACTTTTTAATAAAATCTATATATTGCTTCTCACTTAACTGCTCATAAATGTCTTTTATATTAGATATGTTAAACACAATAACAGCCACTTCATGGCCTTGATTGAAGGATTTTTGTACCCCTTGAATAATCGGGTCTCTTATGACGAATTGTGGAGGATACATTCGAATGGACCTTAGAGGCCAGACTACCTTTCTCCACTGTAATAAGTTATTTAATGACTTCGTGGTCCATGCCATTTCGTCTCATTCCTCTCAGAAGTTCGCGGTGAAAACTATTTCCATTGTAACATAAATTAGGAAAAGCTAGAGGCTTTTCCTATTCTATATTTCTCTTCAGAACAAGCATCTAGTATGGGCTTGTTTGTTCTGTTAAGATGATAGTAGACGTTACATTGAGACATAGGGGTGACTAGGATGGGAGATCGTTTTTTTCTATATGATGAATTAGTGAATACAAAAACACGTTTTATAAGCTTTATGGGTGAAAACACTCGATTTGACTTAGCCATTATTCAATCAGATAGATATTATGGCAAACATATTGTTCTTGATATTCAAGGTAGTCGATTTGCGATCATTGGTCCAGATGATTTAAAAGAAGAAGGATATTTAGAGTATGCTTTTCAGCTTTCTGAGGAAGATGCGGAAGAATTACGTTCCTTTTTAATGGAATTAACGTAATTTTTGAATTCTTTCCTTTACCTCTCACATACTAATGAGAGAGGGGGAAAGACCATGAGTGATGAGAAGTATACAGATTTTTCAAATGTAGAGGTTGGGAGAAGTTATATTCCTCCTCAACAAACACCAGAAGGTCCATATGGCTCTCCTTATAAGGCAGACGAGCCTCTACAAGGCAAACAGGAACTTGCAGGGGTAACGGAACAGCGTTCTTATAGTGCATTCAATTACGAAAATAAAACGCTCCATGAGGGGCTCCCTAGACAAATGGACGGAGCACATCCAACACATGATGATCCAACAAGGGATACTCAGGCTCCTTATAAGAATAATCCATTCATGGACGAAAAATGACGTGTATCCGCTACACGTCATTTTTTATCGTATTGGTATTTTTTACACGCTTAGCTACAAAGTAGGGACACCCAAAGTTACAGTATTCATACAGATATTCTGTTAATGTACTGATTTTCGTGTCAAATGTTGCTTTATGATTACTATCCTCAAAGAACCCTCGTAGACGGAGTTGACCGTAACCCCAATCACCCACGATATAGTCATACTTCGTTAATATATCGCTGTAACGAGCCTTAAAGGCCTCTTCATTGAATCCATTTGTTCGTTCTTCTACAACTTCGTAACATATATTCCCGATACAGATCATTTGTCCACCTCACTAACTCATCTATTTTAAATTATAACTGATTCTCCATGAATTACTAAGAGGAAAAAAGAATTATCGTGGTCATTCTATAAAAGAGGGGGTGTAAATCTTGAAAAACTCAATGATAATCCTTGGAATTTGTGCAATGACAACACTTACTGCTTGTCAAAATAATCTTGGGCGTGATGATGTTCAGAACGAACGAAGCAATGCACTAAGCGTTAATGACCCAACTGGGGATATATACAATCGAGATAAGAATAGCTCTGAAGATTTTGGCTATGTAAGACATAAAAAGGACGAAATGGCTCGTACACAGTCCCAAAATCACTATGCTGCCATTGATCGTGAAAAGGTGGCCGATATCATCGGTGAGTATTGCACAGATGTTCCTAATGTAGACGATATCTCCACATTAGTAACAGATGAGGAAGTTCTCATAGTGTACCATACCGATTCTAGTGATCGTAATTTAACAGCTGACCAAGTAAAGCGTATGGCTATGTCCGTTATACCGAGATGGTACCATGTATATGTTAGTGATAATGAAGCACTTCGTCCAAATGTAGAGAATTTTGCCAACCTCGGTCCGAATAGTGCAAATACGGAAACTGGAATCAACCAGCTCATTAAGCAAATGCTAGCTTCTCCTCAAGGAAAAAGCATGAGCACAGGTGAAAATGCGAATGGTGAAGCCCAGGGAGAGCTTAATGAAGAAATGGACAAAGATGATATAAGCCAACAGATGAAGGCGAAAATGAACCAATAAGAAAAAGAGGCTTACGAACTTCGTAATGCCTCTTTTCTCATATTATGCTTCCTTCGCTTCTTTTTCACCTAATAATTGCTTGTGTTTAGCTGCTGCATTTACCTGCTCATCTGCATGGTAAGAGGAACGTACAAGCGGACCAGCTTCACAGTGGCTAAAGCCTTTGCTAAGGGCAATTTCCTTTAGTTCAGCAAATTCTTCAGGGCGGTAGTATTTTTCAACTGGCAGATGCTTTTTAGACGGCTGCAGATACTGCCCAATTGTTAAAATATCAACGTTATTTGCTCGTAAATCATCCATTGCTTCAAGTAGGTCTTCCTTTGTTTCACCTAGACCAATCATAATGGAAGACTTTGTAGGAATATCCGGTTGCATTTCCTTTGCTCTTCTTAAGAACTCAAGTGAACGGTCGTATTTTGCACGTGCTCTCACACGATCCGATAAGCGTTTCACCGTTTCAATATTATGATTCAAGATGTCAGGGCGCGCATCCATTAGCATACGAAGATTCTCTTCTACTCCACCCATATCAGACGGAAGTACTTCAATACTTGTGAAAGGGCTCTTTCTGCGAATGGCACGAACGGTTTCAGCAAATACTGCTGCGCCACCGTCTTTTAAGTCATCACGCGCTACAGCTGTAACAACCACATGCTTTAGGTTCATTAACACAACAGAATCAGCCACACGTTCTGGTTCTTGAAGGTCGAGTTCTGTCGGAAGACCAGTTTTAACCGCACAGAAACGACAAGCACGAGTACAAATATCACCTAGGATCATAAATGTAGCAGTACGTCTAACAGCCCAACATTCATGAATATTAGGGCATTTTGCTTCTTCACAAACGGTATGAAGCTTTTTTTCTCTCATCATTTTTTTCAAGCCTGTATAATTTTCGTTCGTGTTTAATTTAATTTTCAACCACTCGGGTTTACGTAAATGTTCTTGGTTTTTGCTCAACTTCCCACACCATCCTTATATGATAAGTGTTTTTTTCACACTATGTAGCTATTTCAGACTACTCCTGAATCACTTTAACATAATGAAGATTATACGACAAGCAAGAGACTTACTATTACCAGTAATTGATATATATTGTTTTAAATGTTTTAAGACAAACTAAAGCATGTTAATTCTTTTGAAGGAGGATCATCGTGCGGAAACTGCTAAAAGGAATCTTTATTTTTCTTGTTATGATGCTATTATTACCTTCTGATCGATATGCACACGCTGAAACCGATCAACAGACCATTTATGCAAAGCGACTCGAGCTATATAAAGAAGTTGAAGCAGCTACCAATATTCCTTGGTACTATATGGCCGCTGTTGACCAATATGAAAGAAGTCTTAGGCAGTCTCGACGTGATTTGCCGAAAGCAGAGGGTCTTACTGGCATTTACTACAAACCAGAGGAATGGGTTGGCCCGCTGAACCCAAATCTTGAAGATGAGAATCCGATGTCCATTAAGTACTTTAATGGTTTTGGAGTCGATGGGAACGGGGATGGCAAGGCAAGTTTGAAAGATGACGAAGATGTTCTATTTGCTTTTGCAAACTTCATCCTATCTTACGGGACGGACCATGATAATATAAAGATTGGTCTTTGGGATTATTATAAACGAGATAAAACAGTAGGGATTATTATCGGAAAGTCCGAAATTTATAAAAAATATGGTCGACTGGATCTTGATAGTCACGCCTTTCCAGTACCTCTTAGATCCGATTATAGCTATCGAAACACATGGGGAGACGCTCGTGGCTGGGGTGGACGACGCATGCATGAAGGAACAGATATTTTTGCCCATTATGGTGTTCCTGTTCGCGCAACCTCATATGGTATTGTTGAGATGAAAGGCTGGAACCGTTTTGGCGGCTGGCGAATCGGGATACGTGATATTAACAATAACTATCATTATTTTGCCCATTTAAGCGGCTTTAGTAAGGACTTAAAGGTAGGACAAATCGTTGAACCTGGAATGGTCATTGGCGGTGTCGGAAGTTCTGGTTATGGACCTCCTGGTACGTCAGGTAAATTCCCACCACATCTTCATTATGGAATGTATCGTGATAATGGATATACAGAATGGAGCTATGATCCGTTTCCGCATTTAAAACTTTGGGAACGTCAAGAACGTGCAAGTAAAAGAAAAAAATAAAGGACTAACGGATTTAAATCCGCTAGTCCTTCTTTTATATATTTTAATTTGCCTTTTTCGTTTTGGAAACTGCATTAGCAATACTAGCTGCTAATCCACCCCATAGAATGACCATACCCAAAACCATCATAACAATCGCACTGGTTGACATTATTTTGAAACCCCCTTGCTATCAGTTGAAGGTAAATCTAATGCTCCTTTTTGCCACTTGAAAGCAGCGAATACAAATCCAACCACAATTGCAGCTACTGCAACACCCCAACCTGTATATAATAGGAAGCTTGTTGGATATCCTTCGTAGTTTTCTTTTAAGTTATTGATGAAGTTTTGAATCATCATATATCCTAAAACAACTGGTGTAATAACTCCTAAGCAGATTTTCCACCATGCACCTAATAGCATATCTGACATGCTATCAGCGTGCTGTTGAAGATCCTTCATTTCACGTAGTACCCATGCTACCAACACTACTTCAACAAAACCAGCCACAACAATACCAAATTGGTTGATGAAATAGTCAGCAGCATCAAGGAAGTATAATCCACCTTGAGTAGCAAATAGAATCGAAATGACCGCAGAGATTCCTCCACCAATTGCTACCGCTTTGTTACGTGATACTTTAAATTTGTCTTGAATACCAGCTACATATGTTTCAATGATTGAAATTAAAGATGTTAAACCTGCTAATACTAAACATAGGAAGAAAATAGATCCTAAAAGACCGTTAAATGCAGGGAATTCACTAATGATTTGCGGGAAAACTACGAAAGCTAACCCTACTCCACCTGCAACTACCTCACTGACAGCCACACCTTGTTGTTGGGCCATAAAACCTAGTGCAGCAAATACTCCAATACCTGCTAATAATTCAAAACCAGAGTTAGCAAAAGCAGTGATAAATGCATTATTTGTTAAATCTGTCTTCTTTGGTAGATAACTAGAATACGTAACCATAATCGCAAAACCAATGGATAAGCTGAAGAAAATTTGACCGTATGCAGCAACCCAAACCTTAGGTTCTGCAATTAAGCTCCAGTTTGGCTTGAAGAATGCATCCAAACCTTGAGCAGCTCCATCTAATGTTACAGCGCGAACAACGATTACAAGGAATAAAATAACTAGTGCCGGAATAAAGATCTTGTTCGCTGCTTCAATACCCTTTTTAACACCTTTGAAAAGAACACCAAGTGCAATTACCCAAACTAGTACTAAAGGAATAAAAACGCTAGGAACGATGCTACCAACCTGTCCTGGTGCTTCAGCAAGCTTTAAATAGTCTCCGAATAAGAATGCTCCTGGATCCTTGCCCCATTTTTCTCCGAAAGAGAAGTAAGCAAATGACATTGCCCAAGCGATAATAACAGCATAGTATGTTGAGATAACAAATGAAATCGCAACTTGCCACCAGCCAAGCCATTCAGTTTTCTTGTTTAGACGAGCGAATGTTAATGGAGCTGATCCGCGATATTTATGACCTAGTGTAAACTCTAGAACGAGAAGCGGGATACCAGCAGTTAAAATAGCGAATAAGTACGGTAAAAAGAATGCTCCTCCTCCATTTTCATAAGCTACTGCGGGAAAACGCCAGATATTTCCTAATCCTACAGCTGATCCAACTGCTGCCATGATAAAACCTGCACGAGTCCCCCATTGTGGACGATTATCCATAGTAAAAATGACCTCCTACTGAGTCCCAAACTTTTTTCCTTATTTTAGAAAATAATTGGAACTTTTTATATTTTCTGATTATTTAATTTAATCTAAAATTA
This sequence comes from Bacillus sp. Y1, assembly GCF_003586445.1. Lineage (NCBI taxonomy): Bacteria > Bacillati > Bacillota > Bacilli > Caryophanales > Bacillaceae > Bacillus > Bacillus sp. Y1. The sequence goes on from NZ_CP030028.1 coordinate 4,258,335, forward strand.
GTATAGCTATTTTTTGTCCATCTGTCAAAACATTATTTTCAGAATAATAATTTTGTTTAACACGTTAATATAGTAGAAGTTTTTAAAAATGTGAAAAGACTAACATTTCAGAATATTATTCTCACATACTTCTTTCACCTCCTCTCTCCATCTCATCCACCCCTTTCTTCCTACTTTTCTATAGAAAAAAAGTCAGAAGAACACAGATATCCTCTGACTTTTTCACTTACTGATTAGTTGTCCATTGGCAGCTCAATTGATGCACCAGAATCACCGCCGCCACCGTTATAAAACTGAGGAACTTCACCTTTTATTAGACCAGTCGCAACCGGCACATCCTCTTTAACGGTAATAATTTCCGTAGCAAATGGAATGATGATCTGTACCTTTACTTCCACTTGAACATGAATTTCCACCCAAGTATTATTAATTCCCATTTCTTCTTTCACTGTCCTGAAGGTGGAGGTTACTGAACCTATGGAGTTAAATTTTATTGGTATTTTTGGCCCTAAGTTCCCTAATAGGGCATTATTGGTAGCCTGACCTAATGGAACATAATAAACGATACCGTTTTCCTTTTTATCCGTATTGATTTCAATATCGGTGAAGGATTCAAGCTCTGAGAGGTCTCCTTTTTCTGCTTTTTTAATATTGTCTTGTACCAACTCAGTTACTTCTGCTTTCACACGGTTTAGATGTTCTGCGTTTAGGAACACCACATCTCCATCACCGGTCTCTTCGAATTTTATATCCATAACGTTTGTTATTTTTTTACTTACTGCATTATTTATGACGAGTGAAGCAATTTTTCGAGTTTGTGAGTTTGCATAGCTAACAAGTGTAGGCTTTAGCCCCTCATTTATTATCCAAAGACCAGCTGCTGTTGAAAAGATGAAGAACACGAAGGTAAGTAAAAAAACGTATCTGAACGGCAATGGACCTCTCCGCGGCAGACGACCGCGAAATTTACGCAAGACAAATCCCCCCTTTACAAGCTATATGTATGCTGTAAAGGAGGGAACTAGCGCAAAAATATGAATTTTTTTATCTTTGATAGACTAGTTACGCTTTTTTAGGAAAGGTTGTGTCGCATTCGACGATCATTGTTGTTAAGCTTTTGCTTAGGTCTAGTTCGTACGGGTCAATGCTTTTACCATCTTCTTCAATGATCCTTACAACCGGCCGGTCGCTGACTCCAATATTTTGTTTGGATACAACTCCTTTACGGCCATCATCAAGTATAACTGTAATTCCAACAGGGTAAATGGCTACCCCTTTACGAAATGCCTCTATTATTTTTGGATCAAAAAGGGTTCCTGATCCGGCAAACAAAATTTCTAGGCCATGATGGGGTAACATAGCATCACGATACACACGATTTGAGGTAACCGCATCAAACACATCAGCTACCGCTATGATTTTCGCAAGCTGATGAATATCTTCGCCTTCGATACCGCGTGGATATCCGGTCCCATTTAGCCGTTCATGATGCTGATACGCGCAATGAGCGACAATTAGGGACATCGCTGGAACATTACGAAGCATTTGGAATCCTTCTTCAGGATGCTTTTTAATCTCATCGTATTCTTGATCTGTTAATTTCCCAGGCTTCTGAAGAATTTCACATGGTACTTTCATTTTCCCTACATCGTGAAGTATGGCTCCCATCCCTAGTATTTCAAGATCTCTAGGAGGAAGCTTTAACTTCATTCCAATCGCCAGGGAATACATGGTCACGTGTAAGGAATGTGTGAAGATATAGTTATCATATGTATAGACATCAGCTAACATGGTTAACAAATTTTCATTATTTTTCAACTCAAATAAAAGTTGTCGAATCAGATCTTTAAATCTTTTTGACGCTTTTTCAATAACAAATGTGGAATTAAATTTGCTATCCATTTGAAGCTCTTGGAAGGTCGTTTCAATTGTTTGGACAGCCTCTCTTCGAATCGAATCGGGGAGTACCTCGATATACTCGATCCCTTCTGTTACAGAATCTTTTATATATATGTAGGTGATGCCCAGCAGTTGTAAGCGATTAAGCATTTTTTCGTTTAACTCTACTCCCTCGCTTAGTAAAATCTGACCTTTATCACTTCTAACTGTTTTTCCTAGTATAGTTCCAGATTCTACATTAGCGGTAGCTACTAGTCTCATTATAGTTCTCCTGTATTAGTCTGACTGACATTATTCAACAAGTCCTGACAAATTCCTACTTTATCTTTTAAGATAACTCTATTATCGACTAAATTTCAACATACTTTAGTACCTAATTTTAAAAATAAATAGGCCAAATGACTACTTTTACTTATGAATAAGGACAAACCTATTTCCTATTACCATTATTTCCAATTAAAAGTAAAAAAAGGCGCATATTCTGCGCCTTTTTAAATCATTTTTAACATAGCATCTTTTCCAAGCATACCCCTTGTAATCCCTAAATTTTCCGCTTCATACGTAACGGATTCTAAAGGTGCCTCTAAAAGCTGCTCAATGGTTTTAACACCAACTGCTCTACCGGCAATAACTTTTCTATCCTTAAGCTTTTCATTGAGAAGTGCCACATCAAGAGCACCACACATGATGTATCCTTTATCATTACTCACTACGAGCAAATTCGTTTTTGGAAGTTTAACTGATACACTTAAAAAAGTGTGTCCATTGATTTCAATAGGTGAAAGCTCAATCACTTGCTACACTCTCCTTTCTTCCTTATCAACTTATGTAATAGGAAGAAAAAATGTGAGTTTCATTTGCCTAGCTATTGCAAGTTTTGAAGCTTCCAGCGCAATAAATCACGCATAAATTCTGGGAAGAAGAATACTTTATGCTCCGCTCTTCTAATTTCAGGAAACAGCTGACCAAAAGTAAACATGTCTGGAATGGCTAATTGATAGCGTGCTTCTCTTTCAATTTTCTTACCATTAATATAAAAAGAGAGTCCATTATTCCCATGCTTCACCTCGACACCCTCAAAAATCATTTTCCCCATGAAAGTGCCACGAAACCCAAACCCCTTTATCACCATATTCTCCCATTCCTCATCTAGTGCAAGTCTGATGACTTCTTGAAATTCAGCACCTGAAAGGTCGACCACCGCAGGATTTATTGGATGTGGACAAATCGTTAATAAATCGTATTCCGTAACCGTTTCACTTGGTAAATCGCGCAATATTAACCCTTCATTTAAAAAGGCACTATCTACGTTACACCAGCTGCGAAGAGTTTCACAAAGAAGGCGAGCTAACACTTCCCTCGAGCGGTAAGGCTCTTGTATTCTAGCAACCTCGGTAAAAAGCAACGCCTTTCCTTCTTCATACAGCCGGTTCTCCTCTTCCTTTTCGTTTTCAACATAAGGAAGTTTATTTGAATCATACGCTATTGCTCGCTTTTTCCTCACGCGAAGTGTCTCGCTATCAATCGTAAGTGTAATATGGCCAACAAACATTCCGTACTTTCCTGCAGCACCAAGAATGACACCATTTATTTCTCTTCCTTCATGAAACACATGATGGGTATGCGCCCCTAAAATCACATCAATTTCAGGAAATTGCTCAGCAATGGCTTCATCATCATGTATGCCTAAATGAGAGAGGAGAATGATGATGTCTGCCTTTTCTTTTATTTGTGCTAGCTGGCGCTTTAGTTCTTCCATCGGTTCGGATAATTCCCAGCCAAGCTGTCCATAAAAATGTGAAAAATAGGCTGTCAAACCGATAACAGCAACACGTGCTTTATTTTTCAGCTCATAAATATGATATGGCTCTACCCACTGAGGACGAGTACCCTTAGCCGTAAAAAAATTAGCTACAATAACATCAAATGTTCTCTTTTGATATAGAGTGTCTAAGTCTTCGAAGGAGAGAGTAATTCCTTCATTATTTCCAATCGTTACGGCCGTGTATCCCACTTCATTTAATAGCTCGGTGTTCCGCTTTCCCCGTGTAGCATCTGTAAGAGGATGCCAACGGTCCATATGATCACCTATGTCAAAAAGAAGAAAGTCTTCGTTTGCACTTTGATGAAGGTCTCTCCTTCTCTGCAAGAAAGAGCTGATTCTTGTCCAGTGCTCGAAATGGCTATGTAGGTCATTCGTGTGATAAATATGGATATCTTCTAAGGTCATACTGTCTCTCCCCTTACAAAAATGCTAAAACAAATCAAGCTGGCGAGGAGCTAAGTTTTCATACTCGATTCCGAGTAGATCAATCAACTCAAGTGCATTATCAGCGGCATCTCCACCAGAATTATTATTAAAAACGATATATAGATGTTCCGTTTCTTTTTCTAGCTTTTTTATATGCTCTACCCATTGTTGCAATTCATTCTGATTATACCGATATAAATATCTGACTTCCCGCCAGTTTTCTGTACGTTTTTGCCAACCATGTACGTTTCGTCCATGAAATCGAATCAACAGCTTCTCTTTCCCTAGCGATTCGAGCACAGTAGGGACAGACCCCTCTCCCGATTGCGGTTCATCACAAATACTATGAATCCACTCTTCTTCCTTCATAAATTGAATCGTTCGCTCATAAAAGGAAGGACGAAACCACGATTGATGACGAAATTCGAGAGCGCATGGGATATCACCCATCTGTTTTTTGCACCAACGCAAGTATTCCACATGCTCCCTTTTACAATCAAACCATGGCGGTAACTGAAACAAGACAATAGCTAACTTTTCGCTTTCTATATAAGGTGTAAGAGAATCCTTAAACCCTTGAAACATTTGCTCTTTGCTTTCAAAAGGAATGTCACCTCTCGAATGCCCAGTCATCCCTTGATATGCCTTTACAATAAAACGAAAGGAGGGAGGAGTATCCCGGGTCCATCTTTGCGCATTTTTTGTAGGCTGTATCGCATAAAAGGAAGAATCGACTTCGACAGTTGGAAAAAAACCAGCATACTCTTTTAACTTATTTCTAGGTGAGGAATGTGGACCGTACAATCGATCATGGTCACCCCAACCAGTCACTCCAATATAGATCATTCCACCCCTCCATCTATTGTCATCATCATATCATATGTATGAAAAAACGTTCACCTTCTAGGGTGAACGTTTCCTGTATTTCTTAACCGATAGAACCTTCCATTTCGAACTTGATTAGACGGTTCATTTCAACTGCATATTCCATCGGAAGTTCTTTCGTGAATGGTTCGATAAAGCCCATTACGATCATTTCTGTTGCTTCTTCTTCAGAAATACCACGGCTCATTAGATAGAACAATTGCTCCTCAGAAACCTTTGAAACCTTCGCTTCATGCTCTAAAGAGATGTTGTCGTTTAAGATTTCGTTGTAAGGAATGGTATCTGAAGTAGACTGATTATCCATGATCAGCGTGTCACACTCAATGTTCGCACGTGCTCCGTCTGCTTTACGTCCAAAATGAACGATCCCACGGTACGTTACTTTTCCACCTTGCTTCGAAATCGACTTTGAAACAATGGTAGAAGACGTGTTAGGAGCTAAGTGAATCATCTTCGCTCCAGCATCTTGGTGTTGACCTTTACCAGCTAGTGCGATTGATAAGGTCATTCCACGAGCCCCTTCGCCTTTAAGGATTACCGCTGGGTATTTCATAGTCAGCTTAGATCCGATATTTCCATCGATCCATTCCATTGTTGCGTTTGCTTCACAAACCGCACGCTTCGTAACCAGGTTAAACACGTTGTTTGCCCAGTTTTGAATCGTTGTATAACGGCAGTAAGCATCTTTCTTGATAATGATTTCAACAACGGCACTATGAAGGGAGTTTGTTGTGTAAACAGGTGCTGTACAACCTTCTACATAGTGTACATGTGCGCCTTCATCAACAATGATAAGCGTACGCTCGAACTGCCCCATGTTTTCAGAGTTGATACGGAAATATGCTTGAAGTGGAGTTTCTACCTTTACACCTTTAGGTACATAGATGAAAGATCCACCTGACCATACAGCAGAGTTTAATGCAGCAAATTTGTTATCTGTTGGAGGAATAACTTTTGCCCAGTGCTCACGGAAAATGTCTTCATTTTCACGAAGTGCAGAATCCGTGTCCTTAAACACAATTCCTAGGTTTTCTAGATCTTCCTGCATGTTGTGATATACAACCTCAGATTCGTACTGAGCAGATACACCTGCTAAGTATTTTTGTTCAGCTTCTGGAATACCAAGCTTATCAAATGTTTGTTTAATTTCTTCAGGAACTTCATCCCAAGAACGTTCTGTCTTTTCAGAAGGTTTTACGTAGTACGTAATTTCATCAAAATTTAATGCCGCTAAATCTCCACCCCATTGTGGCATTGGCATATTGTAAAAATGCTCAAGTGATTTCAAACGGAAATCAAGCATCCATTGTGGCTCTTGCTTCATTTTTGAGATTTCTTCCACGATTTCACGTGTTAATCCACGCTTCGAGCGGAAGATAGACACATCTTTATCGGCAAAGCCATATTTGTAATCACCGATTTCAGGCGCTTTTTTAGCCATTGTCGTGTTCCTCCATTCGTAGGAGCATGCGTTTATGCTTCCCCTTATTGTTCTTCTTTAATGCCCTTTTCCATTGCTTTCCACGCTAGAGTCGCACACTTAATTCGCGCTGGAAACTTGGAAACACCTTGTAATGCTTCTATATCACCTAAGTCTAGGCTATCATCGTATTCCTTGCCTTGCATCATTTGAGAAAACACATCAGATAACTTTAATGCTTCTTCAAGCTTTTTCCCTTTGATGGCCTGCGTCATCATAGATGCAGATGACATAGAGATTGAACAGCCTTCCCCTTCAAATTTTGCATCCTTCACGACACCTTCGTCGAGCTTAAGTGTAAGCTGAATCCGGTCTCCACATGTTGGATTATTCATATTGATGGTTAGGCTATCGTTTTCTAAAACCCCTTTATTACGAGGGTTTTTATAATGATCCATAATTACCTGTCTATAGAGGGTATCTAAATGATTAGAAGACATCGCTAAAATACTCCTTTGTTTTGATAAGCCCTTCCACAAGCTTATCAATCTCTTCTTCGGTGTTGTACAGGTAAAAGCTGGCACGAGCTGTTGCAGAAGCCTTTAACCATTTCATAAGCGGCTGTGCACAATGATGACCAGCACGTACGGCAATACCTTCCGCGTCAAGCACTGTTGCCACATCATGTGGATGAACATCATCGATATTGAAAGTAACCACACCAGCACGAAGACCTGGATCTTTCGGACCGTAGATCGTCATTCCTTCAATTCGTGATAATTTCTCCATCGCATAAGCAGCTAACTTATGCTCATGTGCTTCTATATTTTCTAAGCCAATTTGTTCTAGGAAATCAATCGCAGCACCAAGTCCAACAGCTCCCGCAATAATTGGGGTACCTGCTTCAAACTTCCAAGGAAGCTCTTTCCAAGTAGATTCGTATAAATCTACAAAGTCAATCATTTCTCCACCTGTTTCAACTGGCTCCATTTTTTCTAAATGCTGTTTCTTCCCATAGAGAACTCCAATTCCAGTTGGTCCACACATTTTATGACCTGAAAAAGCAAGGAAGTCGCAGTCTAGATCCTGTACATCAATCTTCATATGAGGAGCAGCTTGGGCACCGTCAACCACCATTACCGCACCATTTTCATGAGCGATCTTGGCAATTTCTTTAATTGGGTTCATGACTCCTAGAACATTCGAAACCTTCATTACGGAAACAATCTTTGTATTTGATGTAATTGTTGCTCTTACATCTTCTAGACTAATTGTTCCATCCTCTTGAAGGGGAATGTACTTAAGAGTAGCACCCGTTTTTTTCGCTACTTGCTGCCAAGGAATAATATTGGCATGGTGCTCCATAAAGGTGATGACAATTTCATCACCCTCACGAAGATTGTCTATACCATAGCTGTGAGCAACAAAGTTTAATGCTGTAGTCGCTCCACGAGTGAAGATAATCTCTTCCGTAGATTTTGCATTGATAAACCTTCTAACCTTTTCACGTGCCCCTTCATATGCGTCGGTTGCTTTTGTACCAAGCGTATGAACGCCTCGGTGCACATTCGAATTGTATTCTTTATAATATTTCTCTAACGTTTCGATTACCGAAATAGGCTTTTGAGAAGTTGCTGCGCTATCAAGATACACTAATGGTTTGCCGTTCACTTCTTGATGTAGAATCGGAAAGTGACTGCGAATATCCTGAATATTCATTATCTTACTTTCCTTTCGATAACTTCCACTAATTGCTTTTTCACACCTTCGATTGGAAGCTCGTTAACAACAGGAGCTAAGAAGCCGTGAATAACAAGGCGTTCTGCTTCTGTCTTAGGAATTCCACGGCTCATTAGGTAGTAAAGTTGAAGTGGATCCACACGTCCTACTGAAGCTGCGTGTCCTGCCGTTACATCATCTTCATCAATAAGAAGAATAGGGTTAGCATCCCCACGTGCTTTTTCACTAAGCATTAAAACGCGTGATTCTTGCTCCGCATTAGACTTGGTTGCACCGTACTCGATTTTTCCAATCCCGTTAAAGATAGAAGTTGCACTGTCTTTCGTTACACCATGCTTGAGGATTTGGCCATCCGTGTGCTTGCCCCAGTGAACAACACTTGTTGTGAAGTTTTGTGTTTGCTCTCCACGTCCAACAGTTACCATTTTCATGTCGCCAACAGAGCCATCTCCAACAAGATTTGTTACGTTATCAGAAATAGTGTTGCCATCATTCATTAGACCAAGTGCCCACTCAATCCGAGAGTCACGTCCTGTTACTCCACGACGATTCACGTACGTCGTTACACCCGTTGCTAATGTATCAACTGCACCATATTGAACAGTAGCATTTGTACCTGTAACCACTTCTGTAATGATATTGAAGATTGAATTTGCTTCTTCCACAGTTGAAATATAGTTCTCAACATATGTGACAGAGCTATTGTCTTCAGCCACTACAAGAACATGGTTGAACACATTTGCTTCCTTGTCATCATGGATAAATACCGCTTGAACTGGTGTTGAAACTTCTACATTTTTAGGAACATATAAGAATACTCCACCGTTCATAAATGCTGCATGAAGAGCAGTAAGCTTGTGTTCATCAACCTTTACACCGTCTTTCATGAAGTACTTTTGTAAAAGGTCTCCATGCTCACGAGCAGCTGTAAAGATATCTACAAACACCACGCCTTGATTTTTCAGTTCTTCTGAAACAGAAAGAATCGTCGGGCGGTTATTGCGTTGAATGTATAATGTTTTCTCGCCTTCTTCTGTACCGATCAATGATTTTACTTCTTCCGGAAGATCAGCAAGAGAAGCATAATCTTCACTCTTTACGATATGCTTATCGAATTGAGTAAAGTTCCATTTTGTAATATTTGTTTTATCAGGTCTTGGAAGTGATAGGCTTTCAGCTGTCGCTAACGCATTTACGCGAAGTTCCGTTAACCAAGCTGGCTCACCCATCTCTTTTGAAAAAGAAGTCACATATTCCTTATCGAATGGTAATACGGTTTCTGTAGTCATGTCTGGTCCCCCCAACTTACGCTTCTTGCCCGACAGTTTCGTCCTCAATGCCAAGCTCTTTTTTAATCCAATCATATCCTTCAGCTTCTAAACGTTGAGCAAGCTCAGGGCCACCAGATTTAACGATACGTCCTTGCATCATTACGTGGACTTTGTCCGGTGTAATGTAGTTTAATAAACGTTGGTAGTGAGTGATCATTAAGCATCCAAACTCAGAGCTACGCATTTCGTTAATTCCTTTTGATACAACCTTTAACGCGTCGATATCTAATCCAGAGTCGATTTCGTCAAGGATCGCAATCTTAGGCTGAATCATCATTAATTGTAGAATTTCGTTACGCTTCTTCTCTCCACCAGAGAACCCTTCGTTTAAGTAACGTTGAGCCATATCTGGGTCCATTTCTAAAAACTCCATGTTTTTGTCCATTTGACGGATGAACTTCATTAAAGAAACTTCGTCTCCCTCTTCACGACGGCTGTTAATAGCTGAACGTAAGAAGTCCGCATTTGTTACCCCGCTAATTTCACTTGGGTATTGCATCGCTAAAAATAGACCAGCACGAGCACGCTCATCTACTTCCATTTCAAGTACATCTTCTCCATCAAGAGAAATTGAACCAGAAGTTACTTCATATTTAGGATGTCCCATAATCGCAGAAGACAAAGTAGATTTACCAGTTCCGTTAGGTCCCATGATTGCGTGGATTTCTCCACCCTTAATTTCAAGAGTTACCCCTTTTAGAATTTCTTTTTCATCGATTGACACATGTAAATCCTTAATGGATAAAGTTGATCCTGACATATCTATTACCTCCGTAATTTGAAAGAAAATTAGTTATCTCTTTACTATAAAAACTTTATTTTCATTCTCATTTTATTCTCATTACAATCTTATAACAAATGAAATGTGATATCAACTCTTATGAACCTCTTCTCGACATATTACCTACCTATTTTTTTCTCCGACTATCTTTTCTATGTACGATACCATTGGCTCAACAGAAAAACCAGTGGAAATCTCCACTGGTCCTTATTTCTTCTATATATTATATAAGCTACTAGGCATGAACCCTACGATCCAAATCAGCAATCATTCTTCGACTTTGCAAATAATTTTGTTGCCTTGCTTTTTCAATTTTTATTCTTACCTTATGTCTTCGACTGTAGGTTTCATATCCTACTCCATGAGCTGCATACATCGCCTTTTCCATCTCGCTCGTGTAGTTCAACCTTAGTTGACTGATAATGAATCCATCCCTTCCAAATATCGCTTTATTCGACTCTTTTGGTCACATCTATCGTAACATAGATCAAATCTTTAGAACAAAGCCGAAAAAACACGATATTTAAGGATGAAAACGAGTAAGACTTTGTTAGAAAAACTTACCTTATCATTTCCAGTGTTTTCTTGCCAAATGCTCTGGATATGAGCTTAACTCACTGTTTTAATTGATTAAAATCATCCATGGTATTTTGTACAAGGGTAACGGCCTGACTTAGAGCCGCTCCACCACCAAACGCTGCAGTCACCCCAACTGCTTCAAGAATTTCTTGCTCAGTTGCCCCTTGATCCATGCATCCTTTGATATGGTAGATGATGCAATATTCATCCTGAGAATATAAGCTAATTCCTAATGCAATTAATTGCTTTTGTTTTTGAGACAAGACTCCCTCTTTAAAGCATGCTTCTGTGAATGCATTAAAATGGCTAGCGATATCTGGCATTTTCTGAGTAAACGTGCCAAGTCCTAGTTTATAATCATGTAGAGCTTCTTCACTCGGATTACTTGCAATAAATCCTTGATCCATTTGTCCCACTCCAGTCTTTAAATTATGTAGTTTCACATATGTTAGTATCCTTGAAATAAGACAAATTATTACATAAAAAAACAGATGCCTCTTTAAGAGACATCTGTATTTTTTATTATTCTGATACAGGTACTACAGCACCTTTGTACTTTTCAAGAATGAAATCTTGAATTTCTTTTGAGTGTAACACTTCTACTAAAGCTTTGATTGCTTCAGAGTTTTCGTCTTCTTTACGAACAGCGATTACGTTTACGTATGGAGACTCTTTGTCTTCGATTGCTATTGAATCTTCAATTGGGTTCAGACCTGCATCGATTGCATAGTTTGAGTTGATAAGTACTGCATCGCCTTCATTATTGTTATAGATTTGTGGTAATAATGATGCTTCGTACTCTGTGTCAAAGTGAAGATTTTTAGGATTTTCTGCGATATCCTCAACCGTTGCTTCTACGTTATTTACGCCTTCTTTAAGAGTGATTAATCCCTCTTTTTCAAGCATTGTTAAAATACGACCGTGGTCTGCTACTGAGCTACTCATGATGATATGTGCTCCTTCTGGAAGCTCATCTAAGCTTTTGTACTTTTTAGAGTACACACCCATTGGTTCGATATGAATTCCACCAGCATTAGCAAAATCATAGCCATGCTCAGCCATTTGAGACTCAAGGTAAGGAATGTGTTGGAAATAGTTTGCATCAAGATCACCAGATTCTAACGCTTGGTTAGGTAGGATATAATCTTGGAATGTTTCAATCTTTAATTCAATTCCTTTTTCCTCTAAAAGCGCCTTTGCTTCTTCTAGAATTTCAGCATGTGGTACGTTAGAAGCTCCAACTACTAATTCAGTTGTTTCTGCTGCTTCTTCGCCTTCACCAGCGTTAGAATCTTCATTCGCTGTACCGCAAGCTGCAAGAACTAGAGCAACTGCTAATGATAAAAATAAGCTTAAAAATTTCTTCATTTTTGTCTCTCCTATCTTTTGTCTAGTTTTGATGTTATAGAATCTCCAATAAATTGGATAATAAACACAATAATTAAAATGATGACAGTTGCAACAAGGGTTACGTCACTACGACTTCTTTGGAACCCTTCTAGATATGCTAGGTTTCCTAAACCACCTGCACCAATTACACCAGCCATTGCTGTATAACTCACCAAAGCAATAGCCGTAACCGTAATACCAGATACTAAAGCTGGCAGTGATTCAGGAATAAGCACCTTAAAAATAATCGTGCTTGTCTTAGCTCCCATTGATTTAGCCGCTTCAATAACTCCTTTATCAATCTCACGCAATCCGATTTCCACCATTCTCGCGTAAAACGGAGCCGCACCAATAATTAATGCCGGTAAAGCTGCATTTTCACCTATCATCGTATCTAGGATAAGCTTCGTAAAAGGAATCAGAAGAACAATTAATATAATAAAGGGAATCGAGCGGAAGACGTTCACTACAGAACTGATCACTTTATTCACTAATGCATTTTCCCAAATATTACCCTTAGCTGTTAAAAATAATAAAAGTCCTAAAATTAAACCAAGAACAAATGTAATAACAACTGATATAGCTGTCATATAAAGGGTTTCATTCGTTGCTTCAATCATTTTTTCCCAGTTCACGTTTGGTAAAAGCGTCTCAAGCATTCGAAATCACCTCCACTCCAACCTGTTGTGACTCGATATATGCAATGGCCTTTGAAAGATCTTCCCTTTCCCCATCTAAGTGGATGAAAAGTGTTCCATAAGATCCATTTTGTGTTTGCGATATTTTCCCTTGCAGGATATTAACAGTCACTTGGTAATTACGAATAAGATTTGTAATCAACGGTTGCTCTGCTGCTTCTCCAACAAAGCCTAATTGGACGACCGTACCATGCGGATACAGTTCCAATAGATGTTCAATCGTTTCCTTCGTTTCTTCTGGCTCTGTTACCTGCTGAACAAATCGTTTCGTAATTTCTTCCTTAGGATGCTTAAATACATCTAGTACTGGGCCAAGTTCAACAACCTTTCCACCTTCCATAACAGCTACACGATGACAAATCTTTCTGATAACGTGCATTTCATGTGTGATAAGGACAATGGTTAATCCTAAACGCTTATTAATATCTACTAATAGCTCTAGAATAGAATCTGTTGTTTGTGGATCAAGAGCAGATGTAGCCTCGTCACAAAGGAGAACCTTTGGATTGTTAGCAAGTGCTCTCGCAATTCCTACTCTTTGTTTTTGCCCTCCACTCAATTGAGAAGGATAAGCGTCTTCTCTTCCTTCTAATCCAACTAAACGAATAAGCTCGTCTACTCTTTTCATTCTTTGACCTTTAGGAACTCCTGCAATTTCAAGTGGAAATGCAATATTTTCTCTAACTGTTCGAGACCATAAAAGGTTAAAATGTTGAAAAATCATGCTTATTTCCTGTCTAGCTTTACGAAGGCTACTACCTTTAATTTTCGATACTTCATTTTTTGCCACAATAACGGATCCCTCAGTTGGAATTTCTAATCCGTTAAGCATACGAATAAGCGTACTTTTCCCTGCCCCACTATAACCAATTACCCCGAAGATTTCTCCTTCAGTAATCTCTAGGTTTACGTTATCAACAGCCGTTACTTTTCCTTGTCTTGAAGAATAAATCTTTTTCACGTCTTTTATCGAGATCAAAGGTTTCTCCTCCTTCCATTTCCGATTATTCTGATAAAACTACATGGTATCATGCTAAAAGAAGGCTCCATTCATTAGGTTCTATCATCCGAATCATTCCTATTCGAATGCGAGTTATCTAAATGAACGAAAAAAAACCTTTCTGCATGAGCAGAAAGGCAGAAACAGTCACCTTTCTCTCATCTATCAAAGCAATACGCTTTGTGTGAATTGGCACCATTTCAATAATTTGACGGTTGCCGGGCTTCATAGGGCACATCCCTCCACCTCTCTTGATAAGAGCTTATCAATCTATATGAACTTTACGTTGTAGTCTTAATCACGAGTGCTATCGTATCATGGAAAAATCGGAGTGTCAACGATAAATTTCGACAAAAACCTTATTGATTACACATGGCTAGTAAGCGACGTTTTCCCTGTCGCCAGTGTAATCGCTTGCTCTAAATCTTCAACTAAATCTTCAACATTTTCAATCCCGATTGATAGACGAATTAAATCCTCTGGAACACCTGCTGCTTTTAATCCCTCAGAGTCAAGCTGTTGATGAGTCGTGCTTGCAGGATGTATTACTAAGCTTTTTGCATCGCCAACATTGGCAACATGCGCCCAAAGTTTGAGACTATTTATAAACGTTGCTCCAGCCTCTCGACCTCCGTCGATTCCAAAGACAACGATAGAACCTGCTCCTTTTGGTAAGTATTTCTTTGCAAGCTCATAGTCTGGATGCTTTTCATTTCCTGGATACATCACCCAATTAACCGCAGGATGTGCTTCTAGATACTCTACTACCTTCTTTGTATTTGCCACATGCTCCTTCATTCTCACATGCAAAGTTTCTAGACCAAGTGTGAATTGAAAGGCATTTTGAGGGCTCAATGCTGGACCTAGATCACGTAGTAATTGAACTCTTGCTTTCACAATATAAGCTGCAGCACCAATTGCCTCACTATATACAATATCATGATAGCTTGCATCAGGGGTTATAAATCCAGGAAACTTCGACGAATTCCAATCAAACTTTCCGCCATCCACGATAATGCCTCCAAGAGTAGTACCATTTCCTAAAAGCCATTTGGTTGCCGAATGAATGACAATATCCGCACCATGTTCGATTGGACGACATAAATAAGGAGTCGCAAAGGTATTATCGATTACTAGCGGAATACCTGAATCATGTGCAATCTTTGCGACCTTTTCTATATCCAAAATTCGCAAGCTTGGGTTTCCAATGGTCTCTGCAAATACCGCCTTTGTTTTCTCTGTAATAGCTTGTTTAAAGTTTTCTGGATTAGTTGAATCCACAAACTTCACTTGAATCCCATATTTAGGTAGTGTTACGGCAAAGAGATTATATGTACCTCCATATAGATTCGAAGCCGCAACGATTTCATCCCCTGCTTCAGCCAAGTTAAGAATAGCCAGTGTAATCGCTGCCATTCCACTCGATACAGCAAGTGCCCCGATTCCACCTTCTAAAAGGGCCACTCTTTCTTCAAATACAGTAGTAGTTGGATTATGAATACGTGTATAAATATATCCCGGCTCAGCTAGTGCAAAAAGATTAGCAGCATGCTCTGTATTTTTAAACTGATAAGCATTGTTTTGATAAATTGGTACCGCTCTTGCTCCTGTAACAGGATCTGGGCTTAATCCACCATGTACACCAAGGGTTTCTAACCGATACTTCTTTTGTTCTGTCATTTCATTCCCTCCCAAAAACAATTTTTATTGTAAAAACCCCTCATCCTAAGAAGAGGGGGTAGTAGCGTCTCTCCTTATCTTCCAGAGTTTCCTCTGCTGGATTTAGCACCATGTTTTACACCGGTTGCCGGGCATCAAAGGGCCAGTCCCTCCACCACTCTTGATAAGAATTTTTATTAATCACGTAGATGATGGTATCATGGGTAAAATTGGTAAGTCAATAATAATTGCGAAAGTTCTGAAAAATTTCAAATATTATTCACATGCTTATATGGCTTTACTAAAAAGAACAAGGTTTCTAAGTATAAAGCTGTTCTAAATGTTGCTTGTAAGGAAATTAAATTCGATAAAGTTGCTTGTCTTAGTTTGATCTCCCCGCAAAGCAAGGATATTATATGTTCCTTCCGTCCCTGGAGATGTGCGTCAATATGATGATGAACATTTTTGAATAAAAGTTCAACGTTCCCTTTATTTATATGGATAAAGAAGGCCTCATCTTCTGATCTAATACAAATAACGACTGGTGCCTTCTTTAAAAAAGGCAGTAAATGACTTCGGTTATTCCATTCATTCACTGTTCTTTGTAACTGAACAAGCATCGGTCTCCCCCTCTAAATATACGATTACATATATATTCCACTCTGAGAGAAGCCTTACCTTTAATATCTTTTCGACAAATTTTCGGGGCGTTTGTCAGGGGTACTTAACAAGCTTTGTATCGAATGCTGTAGTTAGAGTTCATTTCCCGAGAAATATGTCAACTTTTTGAACGAAATTACTTTTACTGTCGAAGGGATCTGGGAATCCACAAATAAAAAAATCAGACAAGTACCGTCTGATTCCTAAAAAGATCTTAAACTTTCATATAAAAATGGTACCGATTGAAAAGCATAAATTTTCTTAACAAGTTCATTGTTTCTTATAACTAGCAAACAGGGAACCGACTCAATTGAATATTGCTCAGCTAATGCCGGTACAAAATTCAGATCTGCCTTTAACCAGTTATGGTGTGGCAAAAGCTCTTCAACGACCGAGAGCATTTTCCCTGCTACTTGGCATGTACCACATAATGGTGTGTACAAGTAGAGAAATTTTGTTTCCTCAGCCGAGTGGAGCCGTTCCCTGTTATTATCAAGCAATTCTTGCATGTTGTTACCCCTTCTTACACTTTGTCTAAAAATTGCGTAAAGACGTCGATGTTTGCCCCGAGCAGTACAGTAGCTAAATGATGTTCTGGTGCAGTAGCGACCTCCCTGTAAGTTCGATCGATGTATAAATGGTCTGCTTCAGGAAATTCCCGTTTAAAAAGTCTTCGAAGCTTTTCTCCAGCTTCATCAGCATCAACAAGGATATAGACATCCTTTCCAAACAAATCATCAATAATTTCATCGAGCTTCGAAAGAGATATCGTTCCATTCGTACAAATAATGTCTACAGGCTCCTTAATAACCTTTTGCACCTTCTTTTTGTCTGACGTACCTTCCACAATAATTACTTTTTCAGGTCTCATTTCAGTCATATGCATCACCTGTGAACATGTTGTATTTTCTTTACTTTATTCATTATTCTCGAAAGAGGTGTACAATTCCTCTAACTATTTACGATTATAAAAAAATAAACAGCGGAAAAAAACCGCTGCCCTTAGATTAACACCATCCACCTTCGTCACAATCGGTATATCTTGGTTCGTCACTGGATGGAGTGGATACAAGCTGAAAAATCTTCTCTCCAGCGCTTTCAAAATGATGCTCAAGCTGCATATCACTTCCACTCGGTAAAGTTACCTTTCCGATTTTCTCGTTTTCTAGATAAAGCACAATTTCACCATTTTGAAGCTTTCCGACAACACGGTCTGTAATATCTAATTTACCTTGCTGCAAAGTCATGTTGTTGCCATCCCTTTCTTTTCTGTTATACGTCTAGCATGCCCATGTTTGCTAGAAAAAAAAGAGACAATAAAAGACACCTAAAAAGGTGCCTTTTGTATTAGTCTTCGTTAATCATTTCTTCGTATTGCTCAGCTGTCATTAAGTTATCCACTTCACTAGCGTCAGTTGGCTCAACAACAATCATCCAAGCTTTTTCGTATGGTGACTCATTAACAAACTCTGGGCTGTCGTTTAAGTCTTCGTTTACTTCTACTACTTTTCCGCTTACTGGAGCGTAAAGTTCAGAAACTGTTTTAACAGATTCAACGCTACCGAATGGCTCATCAGCAGTTACTGTGTCACCTACTTCTGGAAGTTCAACAAACACGATGTCACCAAGCTCCGATTGAGCGAAATGTGTAATACCGATACGAACGGTATTTCCTTCTGTTTTTACCCATTCATGTTCTTCAGAATAACGTAGATCCTTTGGTGTACTCACGATAAAACCCCTCCATATTATGTATTAATTGTTGGTTACTCTGTAAGCCATACTTTTTCATAGTCTGCTTCCTTAAAGCCAAGCGTTACTTTCTCTCCATCTGTTAGCAATGGGCGCTTGATTAACATTCCGTCCGAGGCAAGAAGCTCAAGAAGCTCGTCCTCTGAAGATGTTGCAATTTTATCTTTCACACCAAGCTCACGATATTTTTGTCCGCTCGTGTTGAAGAATTTTTTCAGCTCAAGTCCACTTGCTTTATAGAAGGATTCAAGTTCCGCTTTTGAAGGAGGCTGCTCTACGATATGTACCTCTTGATACTCAATATTGTGAGAATCCAGCCATTTTTTCGCGTTTCGACAGGTTCCACATTTCGGATACCAATAGAAGGTCAATGCCATGTTACCACCATCCTTTTACACTTTCAATTGCATATTAACATAATTAGGTACAAATTCATAACTTTGACTACGAAATTTTCGGGGAATTTTCACGTTTGCAAACGAATCCCCCCTTCATCTATTTAAAGGGGGGATTTACTGTAGTTATAGGACAAATTTTTCTGCTTCGATTAGTTTTTCTGATGCTTCGCGCTTTTTCGCAATGACATTGATTGGTGTGTGTCTTGTAAATTTGCGAAGGGCGGAGATCATCATGCGCAGTGCGTCACCTGTTTCTGTTGCGACAAGTGTTTCTTTTGCATGCTGCTCGATTTCGTTGAACGCTTCTTGACAGAAGATTTGTGTGTATAAAAGCTTTTGCTTGCTCTTTTCTTCCCCGTCCTTGACGATTGCTTTTTCTGTTCGTAGAACCACTGATTCCATCGCATAAGCATTAGATACGATATCGGCAATGTTCACTAAGATTTCCTGCTCACGCTCAAGTGCTTTGCCAAATTTTTGAGCCGCTAGGCCTGCCGCAAGAAGGCCGATTTTCTTCGCATTTTTCACTAGATACTTCTCTTGAGCTAGAGGCTCATCCCCTGGCTCTTCTGGCATAAGCATCATGAGCTCTTCTTGAAGGGCTTGCGCTTTCTGGAATAATGGTAGCTCTCCTTTAAACGCTTTTCTTAAATAAGTGCCTGGCACTAATAGACGATTGATTTCGTTTGTTCCTTCAAAAATACGATTAATTCTAGAGTCGCGGTACACTCGTTCAATTTCATACTCGCTCATAAAGCCGTAGCCACCGTGAAGCTGTACCCCTTCGTCCGCTATATAATCCAACACTTCCGTCGCGAAGAATTTATTCAATGAACATTCAATTGCGTATTCAGCAATCGATGCTGCTACCGCTTTCCCATTTTTCACTTCTTCGTCCGATAGTTTGCTCATGCGTTCTTCAAAAAGTCCGACTGTACGGTATACAGAGCTTTCTGCCGCATAGATTTTAGAAGCCATTGTTGCTAGTTTTTCTTTTGTTAAATTGAATTGAGATAGCTTTGTTTTAAATTGTTGACGTTGGTTCGTGTACTTAGTCGTAATTTCAAACGCCGCTTTAGAACCTCCAACTGCCCCTACCCCAAGCTTATAACGACCAATATTTAAAATGTTAAAGGCAATAATATGACCTTTACCGTACTCTCCTAATAGGTTTTCAACCGGTACTTGAGCATCTTCTAAGATCAAAGTACGAGTGGAAGAACTCTTAATCCCCATCTTCTTTTCTTCTGGACCAACAGACACTCCCGAAAACTCTCTTTCAACGATAAAAGCAGAGAAGTGCTCACCATCAATTTTTGCATAAACAACAAATACATCGGCAAAGCCTGCGTTTGTAATCCATTGCTTTTCTCCGTTAAGCACATAATGTGTTCCTTCTGCATTTAAAACAGCCGTTGTTCTTGCCCCTAATGCATCAGATCCCGAGCCTGGTTCTGTTAATGCATAGGCAGCCAACTTTTCCCCAGTGGCTAGTGTAGGTAAGTATTTTTGTTTTTGGTCCTCGTTCCCGAACAATACGATTGGTAACGACCCGATACCAACATGTGCACCGTGTGAGATTGAGAAACCACCCGCACGAGACATTTTTTCAGCAATTAGTGCAGAGCTGATTTTATCAAGTGCCAAACCGCCATACTCTTCCGGAACGTCAGCCCCTAGAAGACCGAGTTCACCAGCTTCTTTTAAAAGCTTTACCGAACGGTCAAACTCATGGTTTTCGATATGCTCGACTTGTGGGAGAACTTCATTGGTAACGAAATCCTCTGTCATTTTTGCGATCATTTTTTGCTCATCTGTATAATCCTCTGGAGTAAAGACTCGATCATAGGAAACATCTTCGATTAAAAAGCTTCCACCTTTAATTAATTTATCTGTTTGATTAGTCATCTTTTTTCCTCCGTTCTTTTATAAAAGTTCGAACACTCCGGCAGCACCCATACCGCCACCGATACACATCGTGACAACCCCAAATTGTTGATTACGTCTCTTCATTTCGTGAATTAGAGAAAGGGTTAGCTTCGCACCGGTACAGCCAAGTGGATGACCTAGTGCAATCGCTCCACCGTTCACATTTACCTTTTCCTCATCAATTCCTAGTTCTCGAATGACTTGAATTGATTGAGAGGCAAAGGCTTCATTTAGTTCAAATAATCCGATATCCGATAACTCTAATCCAGCAAGCTTTAATGCTTTAGGAATTGCTACAACTGGACCAATACCCATAATTTCAGGTGGCACGCCTCCAACAGCGAATGATCGGAATTTGACAAGCGGCGTGAGTCCCCCAGCCTCTGCTTTTTCACGATCCATAACCATGACGGCTGCGGCTCCATCACTTGTTTGCGAAGAATTCCCTGCAGTAACGGTTCCTGTTACCGAAAAGGCCGGACGAAGCTTTGCTAATGTTTCTACCGTTGACTCAGGACGAACTCCCTCGTCTTGGCTAAAAACGAATGGTTTTTCGGTTAGTTTATTGTCTTTTCCAACCGAGCGTAAAATAACGTCTACTGGTACAATTTCATCAACAAACTTTCCTTCTTGAAGAGCTTTTGCTGCTTTTTGGTGACTTCTTACCGCAAAAGCATCCTGATCTTCACGAGAAATTCCAAATTTTCTTGCTACCTCTTCTGCTGTGTGCCCCATCCCCATATAGTATTGAGGAGCTGTCTCAGCCAGTTTGGCGTTTGGTCGAACCACATGCCCCATCATCGGTACTAAGCTCATTGATTCTGCTCCACCAGCAATGATGGTGTCGGCATGACCAATCATGATCTTTTCTGCCGCATAGGCAATCGACTGAAGCCCTGATGAACAATAACGATTGATGGTAATTGCAGGCACTGTATCAGGAAGTCCTGCAAGCGCCCCAATATTTCTTGCCATATTTAACCCTTGCTCTGCTTCAGGCATAGCACAGCCAATAATTAAGTCATCGATATTTCCATCGTAATTCCCTGCTCGCTTTAAGGTCTCTTTTACAACCAGTGCACCAAGATCATCAGGTCTAACGCTGGCAAGCGACCCTTTTTTTGATTTTCCCACTGGAGTTCGTGCTCCAGCAACGATAACCGCTTCTCTCATCACGTTCCCTCGCTTCCTATTTATGCTATAACTCTACCAATCTATTAGTTGCGTAATGGTTTTCCTTTTAGAAGCATATGCTGCATTCTTGCTTGTGATTTTGGCTCTGCAATTAAGCTCAAGAAAGCCTCTTTCTCAAGGTCAAGCAAATATTGCTCATCAACTTCTGTTCCAAATGGCACTTTTCCGCCCGCAATCACATAAGCTAGTTTCTTTGCAATTTTCAAATCGTGCTCTGAAATATATCCGGAGTAATGCATCGTTTGTGCTCCTAGAAGTAAGGTGGCGTAGCCCGTTTCACCGACTACTGGAATCTTCTTTCGGACCGGTGGCTTATACCCTTTGTCATAAAGTGCTAGAACTGCCTGCTTTGCGTCATAAAGCTGGTGGTCTCCGTTTACACTGACAGCGTCTGCTTTATTCAAGAAGTTGTTTTCACGCGCTTCCTCTCCCGATGTGGACACCTTTGCCATTGCAATCGTTTCAAACACTTTATTCGCCACGTTTTGAAGGTCAAATGGAACTCCGTTTGGCATGCTGTTTAAAAACTTCATGTATAGCTCTTTGTTACCGCCACCTCCAGGGATAAGTCCTACCCCGACTTCCACAAGTCCCATGTACGTTTCCATTGTCGCTTGAATATGCGCAGCTGGTAGACAGACCTCTGTACCACCACCTAGGGTCATCGCAAATGGTGCGGCAACGACTGGCTTTGTACTGTACTTAATTTTCATCATCGCTTGTTGGAAGTGACGAACGACCATATCAATTTCAAAAATATTATCATCCTGCGCTTCCATAAGAATCATGGCAAGATTTGCCCCAACGCAGAAGTTCTTACCTTGATTCCCAATCACCAAGCCCTTGAAATTCTTTTCCACTTCTTCAACAGCAAAATTAATCATTTGCACAATATCGAGCCCAATCGCATTACTTTGTGAGTGGAATTCTAGAAGGGCTACTCCATCTCCAAGATCAATCAAGCTTGCACCACTATTCTTCTTAATAACGCCACGCTGTTTTTTGATTTTTTTCAGGTTGATAACCTTTCGGTTTTCTTCTACAAGCTTGTAATCACCATTGGTATAGAAGAAAAGATCACCGTTTTCTTCTTCCTTATAAAAGCTTGTATGACCATTTGCTAGCATTTCCTTTATCCAGCTTGGAACGGTGAGACCGTCTTTCTCCATTTTGACAATCGATTTTTCTAGCCCAATGGCATCCCATACTTCAAATGGACCTTGCTCCCAACCGAAGCCCCATTTCATGGCATGGTCAATCGCGACGATATCATCGGCAATCGTACCGAGTAACTCAGCAGAATACACAAGTACCGGACTAAAAATTTTCCATAGCAGTTCTCCAGCACGATCGTTCGCATATACAAGCGCTTTCATTTTATTTTCTAAGCCTTTTTCCTGTTTGCTCATTTCAATGGAGGCGGTTTTTAATTTTTTTCGTTCCACGTATTCAAGAGTGGCCGGATCTAATTCGAGAATTTCTTTTCCTTTTTTCAGGAAGAACCCTTGACCAGATTTACTTCCAAACCAACCTTTTTCAAGCATTTGATTCATGAAGGCAGGTACCTCAAAAACTTCTTTCTCTGTACCATCCACTTGGTCATACACGTTTTTTGCTACGTGCGCAAATGTATCTAGTCCAACCACATCCAATGTACGGAAGGTTGCACTCTTTGGTCGTCCGATTAGCGGTCCCGTTACAGAATCCACTTCTCCAACGCCGTATCCACCTTTTAACATTTCCCTTACTGTAACTAACAGACCGTACGTACCAATTCGGTTAGCGATAAAATTTGGCGTGTCCTTAGCAACAACAACGCCTTTTCCGAGAATATCTTCCCCGTACTGCTTCATAAAATGAAGTACATCGGGTGATGTATGTTGAGTTGGAATGATTTCTAAAAGTTTTAAGTATCTAGGTGGGTTAAAAAAGTGAGTACCAAGGAAATGCTTTTGGAAGTCTTCAGAGCGGCCTTCTGTCATCGCCTCTACAGAAATACCAGATGTATTTGAGCTTACAAAGCTGCCAGGCTTTCGATATTGATCAACCTTCTCGAAAATCTGCTGCTTAATAGATAAATTTTCCACAACTACTTCAATGATCCAGTCAACTTCGCTGAGTCTTGATAGATCATCTTCAAAATTTCCTGCTTCGATGAGGGCTAAATTACTTTTTGAGGTTAATGGTGCAGGTTTTTGCTTTAACAGCTTTTGTAGAGCTGTTTGGCTGATACGATTTCTTACCGCTTTATCTTCTAGCGATAACCCCTTTTTCTTCTCGTCGTCACTTAGTTCGCGCGGAACAATATCTAATAGCAATGTTGGAATCCCGATATTGGCAAGGTGTGCGGCAATACCAGACCCCATTACCCCCGAGCCTAAAACAGCAGCTTTTTTAATTTGTTGGATCAACTTTTGTCTCCCCCTTTAGCTTTTTTGAGTGGATTCGGTAGTTTGAATGAACACTCATTCATTTTTGGTTACTTTTATCATAAGATATTTAAAAATTTTACGCAATCCTTTGTCGTTGAAATTTGAAAATTTTTTGAAATTTACATTATTTTATGCGACCAATAGAATCCTATGAATGTGGATATGTTATACACGAGGAAAAAAGTTTGGGGGTGTACCTATGGCAAAGATCAAGAAAAACCCATCAAAGGCTGGCGTAAGTGCCGCTAGTGTTAAGGGTGATGCAGGCCCAACTGTTGAAAATGATGGTGGTGGAAAAAGAAACAGCCAGAACAACCAGTATAAGAGATAATGATGAGTGTACCCGCACTGGATTTGGTGTCGGGTACGTTTTATTGTTGGGTCGCAGATGAATTAAAACTACCCACTCAAACGAATGGGCAGTTCCACACTTACTTTTTAAGCATTCCCTTCAGTACGAAGGCAACATTCGCTGGGCGTTCGGCTAGGCGGCGCATGAAGTAGCCGTACCAGTCGGTTCCATATGGGACGTATACTCTCATTTTATAACCTTCTTCAACTAACTCTATTTGCCTTTCCGGGCGAATGCCATAGAGCATTTGGAACTCAAATTGGTCGTTGCTGATGCGATTGTTTTTGGCGAGCTGTTTGGTGTATTCAATGATCGCATCATCATGGGTGGCAACAGCCGTGTAATTTCCGTTTAGCATATGTCTATTTATGATTTTTTTAAAATTGGCATCTACATCCTTTTTATCAGGAAATGCTACTTCGGGGGATTCTTTGTATGCCCCCTTCACAAGTCGTAAATTCGGATGGTACTCATTCAGCTCCTTGATATCCTTTTCCGTTCGATATAAATAGGCCTGAATAACCGTACCAACATTGTCGTATTCACTTTTTAATAGCTTAAAAATATCGATCGTTTTCTGCACACGAGAGTAGTCTTCCATATCTATCGTTACGAACACATTGTTCTTTTTCGCTGCTTCTAGTATTCTTCTCATATTGTGAAGAACAACGTCTTCTGAAATATCTAATCCCATCGACGTCATTTTTAATGATAATTGCGATTGAAGTTTTTCCCGGCCGATTGTCTCTATCGCAAGTATTGAGTTGTCGGCCATTTCATTTGCTTCTTTCTCATTGTCGACAAATTCGCCTAAATAATCGATTGTAACGAGTAGACCTTTTTTATTGAGGTCTTGAATGACACGAGTTGCAAGTTCAATCGTTTCACCAGCAACAAACCGTGATGCCCCGAATCTTAATCCATACCGCTTTGCTAGTTTGGTTAATGCTTTATTTTTAGAAAGGAATAAAAAGAAATCTCTCATCAGTTGTTCCATTGTAATATCCCTCCTGCAAGCGTTTACTATAGCTATATGTAAAGGAAAAGCTAAGCGTTTCTTACTGTCATTTTACCATTTCCATTCGTCATTTCCTACGATGAGCGGAAGGATTAGAACGAGATCGAGCCATGAAAAAACCGAGCCCATTGGACCCGGTTTTATTTCTTCGCTTGTCTGTGCGCTTCATTTAATTCTTTGATTTCATTAATCGTTTCCTTAATCTCATTCTTAGCATCAGGATACGTGTCGTTCCAATGCTTAACAAGAGCGGGCATTGATTTACTCATGTGAGAATACAGGATCCATGCCTTCACTTTTTCCACATGATCAACATCTGCCTCACCTAGTAGCAACTCGGTATATTTGGTTAGTAATCCATTGATCTTTTCATCTAGGTTATTGCTCACGAGTTCCCTCCGTTCTTATGTACCTTTTTTGGTCGATTACAAGTTTGCGGACAAATTTTACAACGATCCGGTGTTCCTGTTAAGGCATAAAAGAAGCAGCAAGTGGTTCGTACACGAACTTCTTCTCCGAGCTCAGGAATATAACGTTTTTCATGAAAATGCTTCTTAATTGGATTTTCGTGATAACTCCCAAACAATGATCCTGGTGCTTGTTGAGCAATGAAGTATAAATCTTCCACTGCACGCCCACAAACCTCATCATCTTCATTTTCAGACAAAACGGATTCATATAGCCAAAAAATATAAATTGCAATATTTTCCCATAATACAAGTTTAGATTGTTTTGACTCCGTCTTCACACTTTCCACAATGGGAGTGACGATATTGGAGAAAAAGTCAGCTATGGCTTCATATCTCCATTGATCTCTATCAACTGTAGGTTCACTAATACTCCACTCTGAGAAATAGAAAGAAGGAAGCCAGAGTGGATCTTGTTCGTCTGTTTGAAGATGCATATGCTCAAGATGTATATGAAATCGTTTGTTAAAAGCGGTCATCGCATACAAATAAATGGCTGATAAAAAAGCGTATCTTTTAATAAACATGGATGCTGTCACTTTTACATTCGGCGACCCAATATGCTCGGAAGCACGACTGATAAAGGTTCGAAGCTGATCTTTTTGAAGAAGCTCACTTAACGTAATCGATAGATCAGATTCTTGATGAACTTTTTCCAATGTAAATCGATAATTCTTCAGTTGACTTAATTCTGTTTCTGAAAAAAAGTTATCCATTGACTGCTCCTGCCTGTCTAAATACCGTTCTTCCCTTTCCATATGGGATGCAAAGCGGGGTCCCGAATAAAGGGTCAATGGAAATTTCGCAATCCATTTCGAATACCTGCTTCACAAGACCTCTTGTCACTACATCCTCTGGCTTCCCCATTGCTGCTATTTTCTTGTCCTTTACTGCCACAATATTATGCGCATACCGACACGCTAAGTTTAAGTCATGAAGAACCATCACGATCGTGCGATTTTCCCTCTCATTCAGCTCAAATAATAAATCAAGTATGTCAATTTGATGTGTCATATCTAAATAGGTGGTTGGTTCGTCAAGAAGAATAAAGTCCGTATCCTGTGCTAATGTCATTGCAATCCACGCTCTTTGACGTTGACCACCTGAAAGAGAGTCCACTGACCGTTCCTTTAAATCGAGCAACCCGGTTGCTTCAAGTGCCTGATAGACCTTCTCTTCATCCTCACTAGACCATTGCTTAAGCCATGTTTGGTAGGGATAGCGGCCTTGCTTCACCAGTTGAAGAACCGTTAGACCTTCAGGTGCAACCGGTCCTTGCGGCAACACGGCCATTTGCTTTGCCACATCCTTTGAGGACATCTTTGTAATCTCTTTTCCATTTAATACGATTTCCCCGCTTTTTGGCTTTAATAACCGAGCAATTGAGCGTAAAAGAGTTGATTTCCCACAACCATTGCCACCTATGAATACAGTAATTTCACCTTTCGGGATCGTCAAATCTAATTCATCTATAATGATGGAGTCACCATATGATAGCGTTAATTGTTTCGTTTCAATAGCTTTTTTCACCTTATTCGCACTCCTTCCCTGACATTATGCATTTCTTGTTTTAAAAAGAAGATAAATAAAGTACGGTGCACCGATACCTGCTGTAAACACGCCTGCTGGAATCTCTAATGGAGAGAACATCGTTCGACCAATCAAATCGGCCACCATAACCAAAATGGCACCGATTAAAGCGGAGACCGGAAGTAATGCCCCATATACTGAGCCCACTAGACGGCGAGCCATATGTGGTGCCATTAAACCAACGAATCCAATTCCTCCGGCAAAGGCAACAGAACTTCCTATTAAAGCTGTGCTTATGAGCAACAGTACAAATCTTAGTTTTTGTACATGAGTCCCTACACTTGTAGCTACATCATCACCTAATCCTAGTACATTCACTTTTCTAGCCATAAAAAAGGCAACCAACATGAGAGTGAATGCCCACGGTACAATCGTAAACACATTGGTCCAAGTTGAGCCATGGACCGTTCCAGTAATCCAGATATTTGCTTGGCTTGCCCGGTAGATCGGGCCAAGGAGCATCATCATCGTAGTTAGTGCTTGAAAAAGGGCTGATAACCCGATCCCTATTAGTACAAGGCGAACCGGGGACACTCCGTTTTTCCACGCAAAGATATAGACGAGTAGACCAGCAACAGCCGATCCAATAAAAGCTGCAAGCGGCATCCATTGAATGCTAACCGTTAACGCATTGCTTTCATTACTAAAGATGGCCAAAAATAACACAACGGCTGTTGATGCTCCGCCAGTAATTCCAAGAACATCTGGGGAAGCTAGTGGATTTCTAATCATCCCTTGCAAAATGCCCCCAGCTACAGCCAGTGACATTCCCACGACTAAAGCGACAATGATCCTTGGCAGACGAAAGGATTGAATCACGAGCTTTTCCATTTCTGTTCCCCCGCCAAATAAAACCGAGACAACCGTGACAGGGTTTATTTTCATATCACCTAAACCGGTGCTAATAATGAAAACAGCCATTGTTACTAGCAGCAAGCAAAGCATCACAAAGCTTGCTTTTCTATCTATTAATATAGACACTTTCCCTTGAAACCATCGAAGATTTTGATATTGCTTCACTTTGCGTTAAACCCCCTTCTAGCAATATAGATAAAGAAAGGAGTCCCTATGATCGCTGTCATCACGCCGACTGGTACTTCCTCAGGCATAATGACATACCTTGCAAGAATATCAGCCAAAAGCAAAAGAATGGCTCCTAAAAATGCAGAATAAGGAATGACCCATTTATGATCAATTCCTACAATACTTCTTGTAATATGGGGAATCACAATTCCAATAAAGCCGACAGGACCAGCTACTGCTACCGACCCACCTGCTAATAAAATGACAATTAGGCCAATTCCAATTTTTAATAACCCGGTACGAATACCGAGTGCTTTAGCCACATCTTCTCCCATTGATAGAACGTTAAGCTTGGAGGCGAGAAGTAACGCACCAATCCAACCAACGACGAAGTAAGGGATAACAGAAACAAGAATTTCGAGTTTTCTCCCTTGAATAGAACCAGCTAACCAAAACAATACTTGATCGAGTGCGACTTCACTTAATACAAGAAAACCTTGTGTAAAGGAGGAAAACATCGCAGCAATGGCAGCACCAGCCAATGTTAGCTTCATCGGAGTTAGTCCTTCTCGTCCGAGCGACCCGATGAAATAGACGCTGATAGCAGCAACAGCTGCACCAAGAAAAGCAATCCACGCAAAGGCTTGTAAATGACTCATTTGAAAAAGTGATACGGCTATAACCACAGCAAAACCTGCTCCAGCATTGATACCAAAAATGCTAGGTGAAGCCAATGGATTCTTTGTTAATGTTTGCATCAAAGCACCTGCGATGGCGAGACTACTACCTACTGCCGCAGCAATTAATGCTCTTGGCAATCGAACCGTTTCAATCACTAAATGCTCGTTTGATCCATTATTATTTTGAAACGCTTCCCATGCCATTTTCCACGACGTATCAGTATATCCATAAACAATGCTTGCACCTATTAAATAGAGAAATAATAAAACGACAAAAATAAGTCCGGCAATTCTTTGAGAATTATTTTTTAACAGCATCCTTCTTATCCTTTTCTATATACTACTTACAAGATTCAGTCTATTGGATGCCATACACACTGTCAATGATTTTGAGAATCATTTTCATTAAGTAGTTCCCCCTTTTTTCTTTTCTAAATGAAAATAAATCTCAATTATCTATTGACTCCCTTTTCAATTCATTTTATGATAATACCCGTAAGTGAAAATGATTATCATTAACAATTACATACATTCATTGTAGGAGGAACTTATGAAACTTATTAAATTTTCTTTCACTATGTTGACCATTTTAATTCTTAGTCTTCTAGCAGCATGCGGAAGCAACGAAGAAGCGTCCACAGGAAGCGATAAAGAGGATGCAAAGCCGGAAAATACAAGCTATACCGTTGAGCACGCAATGGGGACAACCACTATTCCTGATACACCTAAAAAGGTTGTTATTTTAACAAATGAAGGAACAGAAGCATTATTAGCATTAGGAGTCACACCTGCTGGAGCGGTTCAATCTTGGACAGCAAATGGAGATCCTTGGTATGAGCATATTGCTGATGACATGAAGGATGTTCAAGTGGTTGGATTTGAAACAGATACACAAGTAAATCTTGAAGCGATTGCTGCTTTACAACCGGATTTAATTATTGGAAACAAAATGCGTCAAGAATCGATTTATGATCAACTAAGTGCCATTGCTCCAACTGTATTCTCTGAAACATTACGCGGAGACTGGAAGGAAAACTTTGAGCTTTACGCAAAGGCGTTAAATAAAGTTGAAGAAGGAAACAAAGTGATTTCTGATTACGATACTCGTGTTGCTGATTTGAAAACAGAGCTCGGTGACCAACTTCAGAAAAAAGTATCCATCGTCCGTTTCCTAGCAGCTGATGTGCGTATTTATCAAAAGGACTCTTTCTCTGGTGTGATACTAGATCAATTAGGTTTTGCTCGTCCTGAAAGTCAAGATGTGAATGAATTCGCGATTAAAGGTGCAACAAAAGAACAGATTCCATTGATGGATGGAGACACTCTATTCTATTTCACTTATGAAACAGGTGACGGAGCAGCAACTCAAGTAGAGAAGGAATGGATTGAAGATCCACTATTTAAAAATCTTGAGGTTGCCAAGCAAGGAAATGTTTATAAAATCGATGATGCGATCTGGAATACAGCTGGCGGAGTTATAGCAGCAAACCTGATGCTTGATGACATCGAAAAGTATTTCTTAAAATAAGTTAACTTCTTAAATTTGATATATATGACTAACTCCTGTTATTACCCCCCTCAATATAACAAGGAGTACTCCCCTAAAAAACCCTCGCCATTTGGCGAGGGTTTTTAATCGTCACTTGAAAACATATACTTTTTATGGTGATAACGAATCGAAAAGATTAAGCTGATTGCTAGGAAATTCCCCATTATTGAGCTTCCCCCATAACTAATGAATGGAAGCGGAATTCCTGTGATTGGTAAAAGACCAATCGTCATTCCGATGTTTTGAAACACGTGGAAGGTAATCATACTAATAATTCCGACACAAATATACGTATAAAACTCATTTTTCGTTTCCATACCAACCTTTGTAATATGGTAGATCAGTAAGAAAAACAAACTAATAATGACGCTAGCACCGACAAAACCAAATTCTTCTCCCACAATACTAAAGATAAAATCGGTATGACTTTCTGGCAAGTATACTTCTCTCGTACCGTAGCCCTTCCCTGTCGTTTCTCCTGAACCAATGGCTAGCAAGGAACGGGTCAGCTGGAAGCCGGTAGAACTTTGATAATTGTAAGGGTCGATCCAGGAATAAATTCTCCCAAATTGATACTCCTTAACTCCGAGATACTTTTCTAGTATTTCAGGTTTCCATAGTACTAAGTAGAAAATGACTCCGATCAAAGAGATTCCTGACGAAAAGATCGGCAGAAGAATCTTCCATGATACCCCAGAAATAAAGATCATCCCTATCATAATCGCTATCATTACAAGAGATGTTCCTAAATCCGGTTGTTGCATGACGAGCAGTAACGGTACCATCGTAATAAGAACAATTTTTCCTAATAAAATAAAATCCGTTTGAATGGTTTTGATTCGGTATTTCTCATGATGATCTCCTATTGCTCTTGCAAGTGCGAGGATGATAAATACCTTCATAAGCTCAGCTGGCTGAAGCGATCCGATAAACGGCGCCTTATACCAACTCTTCGCCCCATTAATCACTGGTGCAATACTAGATGGAGCAATGATGAGGAAGGCCAAAAGAAATACTCCAAATCCATAGGCATACCATGAGAGCTTTTTAAGCTGGTCCGAATCAAGTGTGATGACAGCAACAATAATCCCGATTCCAATTCCATACCAAATGATCTGTTTTAATAAAAAGTTTGAATCATACTGTCCTGTCGATTGCGCGCTATAAATAGCAATACAGCTCGATAGAAACAGAAGCATTAAGATAAATATTAAATGAAAGTCTATTTTAGACGAAGGCTGTTGATTTGAAGACATAAAAATACTCCCATCTGAAAACATGGTATTCAATTCTCCATTATATTTTTAATTCTTATAAAGCACAACTCTTCTTTCTTTTTTGGGAATGATTACATATCAGTCCTATAACTAATGTACCGTACAAATGTGAAAAAAGTGAGAAATTGATATTTCCAATAGTGAAAATCATGGTTTTCCTCCTTTTCGAACGATGCTTGTTTCCTTTTTCTCTTCTGAAAAAGTGGATAGGCTCATATAGTAGCTAAGGAGGTGTTGACATGAAGTCTTCAAAGCTATCTTTATGGACCTTTTTACAAGGCTGGTTGGCTATCATGCTAGCTACGTTCTTACTTGCAGGAATTGCAACAACCTACACAAATGCCTTTACTTCTGAAACCGTCAAAAAATGGATTTCGAATATTGACACACATGAATGGCTTGTTTATTTTGTAAAATCGGAGAACCACCATATATATAACGAAAAAGCGAGCTTAACGGTTTCTTCCTTATCAAAGCTCGCTCTAAAACTGGCAACAAATATTCAACCAGAGGATACAAGAACGTTTTTGGGAAGAGAACTGCCTGGATTTTCCGTATTTGATACAAATATCGTAGTTGCCGGTACTGGTACGAATTTCACTAACCTTCCGATCGAATCCGCTCCACCGGTAGAAATTTTATTACAAGAAAGAGAAATCGCAAAGGAAATGCTTAAAGAGTCTGAAGGTGACAACACCCCAGTCGTGGCAGGGAAAAAAAGTGTATTTATCTACCATACACATAGCTGGGAATCATTTCTACCATTATTAAAAAACGCTAAGGAACCTGAAGAGGCGACTAGTAACAATGAATCAGCAAACATAATTGCTGTTGGGAAAAAGCTTACTGAGGAACTAAATACGAATGGTATTAGTGTTCTTCACGATACAACAAGCATGCCTAACCTATTAAAGGAGAATAATCTTACAACCGATCATTCCTACGATCTTTCCCGTAAACTTGTCCAAGAGGCACTTGGAGGAAATGATGCTATTGATTACGTCATCGATATTCACCGTGACTCGCTTCGAAAAGAAAAAACAACACAGGTAATTAATGGAAAATCTTACGCCAGACTATTCTTTGTTGTCGGAAAAGCAAATAAAAATTACGAACAGAATCTAAAAGTGGCAACTGAACTAAATGAAATGATTGATGAAAAATATCCGAACCTGAGCCGCGGTGTTCTAGCAAAAGGACTAACGGAAGGAAACGGAGTCTATAATCAAGATTTATCGACAGGGTCGATTCTCGTAGAGTTTGGCGGAGTGGATAATGACTTAACCGAACTGTATAACACGATTGAGGCCTTTGCGGAGATCTTTAGTGAATACTATTGGAAGGCAGAGAAGGTAAATGGATAAATTACATGTTCTCCCTCACCACTATTTATTTTTCACTTTTATTTCTTCCTTTTTATTGTATCTCATTTTAGGCTACCACTTAATCACGATCGCTTGGCTTGCAGCAGGCATTATTACCTCGATTTACATTCTGATTGAGGATCAGCTTCTCAAATTTCAGCAATCAGAAAAAGAATTATGATTCGATGAATTTTTATCTTGTATGGTAAAATATCTCATATGATGAGAGGACGTGTTGTGATGAAGTATGCTGTTGTAACTGGGGCTTCCAAAGGACTTGGTGCCTCGATTTCCGAAAGAGTACTACAGGAACAGTTCGGGCTCATTTCTATTTCTAGAAATGAACATCCTGCCTTAACACAGCTTGCTCAGGAAAATGGATTGTTTTATAAGCATGTAACATGCGATTTGACGAATAGAATTGAGACCGAGCAAGCTTTTTCTGCAGTTGCCGAGATTATTTTTTCCAGTACAGAAAATGAAGTTTTACTCGTTAATAACGCAGGTGTGGTTGAACCGATTGACCGAGTTGGAAGTTTAGATCATGAGGCAATTGAAATATCCCTTCAACTCAATGTTGCTGCTCCGATGTTCGCGACGAACCTTTTCTTACAAAAGGCAAACGGAACGAAGCTAACCGTTGTTAATGTTACATCTGGTGCTGCCGAAAGACCGGTTCAAGGATGGAGTGTGTATTGTAGCACAAAGGCAGCCTTAAATATGTTTACTAAAACCGTGGCAGTAGAACAAGACCATTCCGGCAATGCAACGATTATTGGTTATAGTCCAGGAATTATGGATACTGATATGCAAGGTGTCATACGCTCTTCAACGGAGCATGCCTTCCAAGAGGTGAATAAATTTATTGCTTATAAAGAAAATGGGATGCTAAGAAGCACAAAAATTGTTGCCGATGCACTCATTGACTTGCTTCTTACTGAAGAGATTGAAAACGGAAAAATTTATAGCGTAAATAATCTACTAAAGTAGCTTCCATTTCCTGAAGCTACTTTTTTATGCTTGACTTGTAACTGGATGCTTAAAATAATGCGGCAACTCCAAAGGGGAAGTCGTTTTTACAAACAGTACATCATCGTTTGAATCTATTGGATGAACTCTGTAATTCTCAGGTTGGTCAGGTGTAAAATGAAGATACACGTTTTCCCCTAATGCAGATAATGCTTGGATTTGCTCGTCTAATGCTACTCTTTTACTAATACAATCAAATAGATGAATATCGTTTTCGATCACTTTATAGATAAGAATGGATTCACATGATTCATCGTAATAAAGATTGTTTGAGAACACATGAAGGAAATGAAAAAAATTGATTCCCTTTGTATGTATACTTGAAAATGTTTGTGATAGTGGCTTTCTATTGGTACTGTAATCTTCGAGTAAATGAAGATCATTTTCTAGATTTATCTTTCTAAGCGTTTGGTTATGTTGTTTTGTTGAGAGTTTTTTGCTGAAAAGATACTCTATTCTTCGACTAAATCCGAATTTCGGATAAAACTCCAGAACCATGTGGTTCGCAAATAAATAATAGAGGTCTACCTGTTTGTCATAATCCTCAAATACTTTTTGTAAAAGAGTCTTTGATAAACCTTGGTTTCGAAATTGGACGTCCGTCATAACCGTGCCAATCTGTACGGCTTTTTTCAATTTTCCATTAATAAGAAGAGTTAGTACATTCACGGACACATTGGCAATTACCTTGTCATTTACGACAAACGAATACGGAATATAGCTTTCATTCCAGTAGCCTCTTGTATACCATTCTTCAAACTGAATACCAAAAGTCGAAGATGCAAGTTCATTAAAACTGTGCCGAAGTGTTATTTGGTCTTTGTAATTCTTTACGAATTCCATATACTTTCTCCAATAATTAAGGTTTTTTTAAAAAAAAATTTTTCCTTCACATGTATAAAATGGTAACACACTGTCGAGAATATTAGTACAAGTGTAATTCCCCCTTTTTCTTTGGCCTCCCAATAGTGGAGGTCTTTTTCTTTTTCATGGTTGAAGGAAGCCGTTGTGAGCCAAACTAACATCGAAGGTATTTTGAAAGGAGCTCATAACATGACTAAAAAGTATAATAAAGGCAGTAAAAACCAAAATTCTGCTAAAAACCATGGCGTCTTACACGGAAGTGGCGACAATAGCAAAGGAAACAAACGTAATAAGGATCAGAACGATAAGACCGATCTTGATTAATGAATTGAAAAAAGGTGCTGAATATTGCTTCAGCACCTATCTTTTTGGATTGATTTTTATTGCTGGTGTTTCATACATAACATAAGTGGGAAGAGGATCAGCCGTTTGATCATGGGAAAAGGCCTTCTCAATTTCTAAATTTGCTCTCGTCGCTTCCGTATCACCAGGACTTGAAGAGTGAACATCACTATCCTCAAGTCTTTCTGTTAGCTCAATATTTGCATCATTAATGGCGGCAACTTCGTTTTCTTTATTTTGCAATTCACTCACCTCTTATATAGTATCTTTCCACTCTCCTTTCTTATCCGTTGTTTATTTTCTACTAAAAACCCCGCCAACCATGGCGGGGTTCCCACAATCTAATTTATTTTTTCCCGTAAGAACGGCCACCAGTTGGCTTTTCCAAAGGTTCTTACCATGACCGGGATAAATAATGGAAGAATCACAAGGGCATATAGGAATAATCCTACTAACACGATGGATGCGATTTGTAGTAAGGATAGCATTCCTGAAGGCATCATCGCAGCAAAGGTTCCACCTAGGATGACAGCTGCTGAAATGATCACCGTACCCATTTTTTTCATTGATTCAAGCATGGCTTCACGAATGGATAGATCCTTATATTCATTAAAACGGTCCATTAAGAAGATACTATAATCTACTCCGAGTGCGATTAAGATAACAAAGCCGAAGAATGGTACGGCCCAGCTAATTCCTGTATAACCTAGGAGGTTAACAAATATCGCTTCATTAATTCCCATAGATGTGTAGAACGTTAAAATCAACGATGCAATGATATACGCTGGCATGATCATTGAACGGAACAGAATGACTAAGATGATGGTTATCCCTACTAACATCAGCACAACAGTACGAGAATAATCTTCTCCTGAAATGGCATCAAGGTCAGCATTTGTTCTTGTCACTCCACCAACGGCAACCACGGCATTTTCAAGCTTCGTATTCGCTGTGGCACTCTTTACTGCTTCATTTAGTTTATCCACTTGATTGATGGCCTCATTGGAGTAAGGGTTAGCTTCAAGAATAACATCAATCGTCATTACTTTACGATCATTAGACATATATGTGTCTAACACCTGAACAAAATCTTCACTTTCAAGGACCTCAGGTGGTAGATAGAACGCACCATTCTCGTTTTCAGAAAGACCTTTAATATAGTCTTGAGCCGAGCCTAATCCATCTGAAATTTGATTTAAGCCATCCACACTTTGGTTCAAGCCATCTGTTAGTTGACCTAATTGACCGCCTAATTCACCAAAGCCATCTGCAAGCTGCTGTTGACCGTCACGAATTCCAGCTAAGCCAGAAGTTAGCTTTGGCATATTATCAACAATTTGCCCTTGACCGTTTGCAAGCTGATTGAGGCCAGCAAGCTGTTTGTCAATTCCAACGATAAACTGCTCTAAACCAGAAACGATTCTTTGTTGGTTCTCATTAATTACTGCAAATCCAGCATTAGCCTCAGCCATGCCACTAGCTACTCCAGCTAATTGTGGCTGAACCGTTTGAACCGTCCCCTTTAATCTTTGATAAGATTCATCCATTTGTAACGCAGGATAACTCGTTTCTAAAGCGGCAAAATACTGTTCAGTAGAAGCAAGAGCGGCAGAAAGCTCGTTTAAGCCAGCTCCCATTTGTCCATACGCACCAGCAAGCTTCTTGTACTCCGCTAAAAGCTGCTCAGCACCAGACTTCATGTTTCCGAGCTCTGTTTTGATTTGTGCAGAACCTGCTGCTCCTTGACGAATACCATCTTCAATTTTTGCTAAGTTTGTTTGAATTTCAGTTAATCCTGACTGAACCTGCGATGTTCCCGTTACGAGCTCCCCGATCCCAGCAGTTGCCTGTTCAAGTTGTGGAGCCGAACTCTCAAGACCAACACTTGCTTCCTTTAGACCTGAACTTATTTGATCGAGACCTTCTTTTCCTTCTCCAAGTCCTTCCTGTAACGTGTCGGCTTGCTTCGCGATTAAAAAGTCTTCGATCGGTTCACCCGTTGGTCGTGTAACCGATCGAACGGTGTCTACTAGTGGTACGCGCGCTAACTGCTTACTGATTTCTTCCACTAGATTAATATATTCCATTGAGTCCATTGCCTCGTCATTTTTTAAAACGATTTGAGTCGGCATGGATTCACCTGGCCCAAAGCTATCAGCAATCGCATTAAAGGCACGAATAGAATTGACATCTCCACTTATTTCTTCAAGAGAATTATAAGAAAGCTTACTATCGTATGTGACCAAAAACGGTACACAAACGGCCG
The DNA here is from genome assembly GCF_003586445.1 of Bacillus sp. Y1. Lineage (NCBI taxonomy): Bacteria > Bacillati > Bacillota > Bacilli > Caryophanales > Bacillaceae > Bacillus > Bacillus sp. Y1. The sequence continues at coordinate 4,296,153 of NZ_CP030028.1, forward strand.
CTACAATAAGAAGGGCCAACACTGGCCGTTTAAGAGAAAATTGACCAACTACACCCCAGAATTTGCTTTCTCCGTGCTCAGCCGTACTTTTTGAAGGCCAAAAGATTTTTCCGCCAAGTACAGCCATAAAAAACGGAACAATCGTAAATAAGGCTAGTATTAATAGTGCAACCCCAACGGCAACTGCTGCCGCTGATTGGTAAAGCACAAACTTTGAAAATCCAATTGCAGCAAATCCAATCATGACAGCTAAACCACTAAAAAACACGGTACGACCTGCATTTTTGTAAGTTGCAACAATAGCATCTGCACGATTTTCATGATGTGTTAATTCTTCCTTGTATCGGCTTAGAAGAAGAATACAATAGTCGGTTCCGATTCCGAAAAGTATAGCTACAAGGAAAATTTGCGTGTAGCTCGAAATCGGGAAGTCTACTTTATCTACTAAGATGGATACTATCGATTGTGCTGCTAAATAGGAGAACCCAACCGTCAACAATGGGATGATCGGTGCTACCACCGAACGGAATACGAGTAACAATACCACTAAGATGAAAACAACGGTTATTCCTTCTGTCTTTTTCAGCCCTTCTTGCGAGCTTGTCATCAAGTCTTCATTAATTAACCAATTACTCGTGTAATCGTGGTCGACCTTCACGTCCTCGATCGTTTCATAAAGGGCTTCACTTAGTTCTTTCGGTTCACGATCCTTCCACTCAATGGTTAACGATGTAAGAATCGCTTTTTCATCCTTTGAGACAAGCTGTTCTTCTAGAACATCCTCATTAAAATGAGTCAGAATTTCTGTAATCCCAAGCTCTTCTTTTTTGTTTTCAAGTGCCCGAATCGCTTTTTCAGCCTCTTGTATTTCTTTATCCGTTAATTTTTCCTCACTATGAAAAACGAGGGCGACCTGCGTATCATCTCCTCCGCCTTCCTGTTCTTGGACGTTTTCCATAATGTCAGAGGCTAATGAAGAGGAATATCCTTCCGGAACATCAATTTGTCCCTTCTCACGAACAAGATCGGCCATGTTGGGAGCAAGCATGAACAGTCCAACAATTAGAGCAATCCATGCCACTAACACTAACCACTTATTTTTAATAATCGCATACATGGGCTAATCCTCCAGTTGATTCTTCTTTGTTTCTAAAAGTACGTCATGCAATTTTTCGTATGACTTGATAAACATTTCTATTTCGTGTTGGTCGAATTTCGTGATAATCGACTCCACCAGTTTATGGATTCTAGCTTCCGTTTCTAAATAAAGCTCATTGCCTTTATCCGTTAACGTTAAGTACACCACTCGACGATCATTTTCATCTCTCGTTCTCTTTATAAAGCCCTTCGTCCATAATCGAGTAATAATGGCAGTGATCGCACTCTTTTTTACAGAGAAAACGTCGGCAAGCTCTGACGATGTACAAGAATGATTTTGATAGATGTAGCGCAACATATAATGCTGCTCACTTGTTAGATCACAATCAAGCTGCTCCTTTACAAGTGCTTCCCCTATCTTGTTAACAGAAAAAGATAGAGAAATATATTTATTCACAACTTCTTTAATACGCTGGTCTGGCAATGTAGCATGTCACCTCCAAAAAAATAGTTTCATCATTTAATTGTTCAACTGTTTAACTATCCACTCGATTATCATAAGGGAGACCAATAATTGTGTCAATCAAAAAAACGAACCAATAAAATTGGCTCGCTACTTTTGTAAGCTATGATGAATGACTTCTAGTGTTCGTTTAAGATCGGTTACTTCTACTTGTCCTGGTGCTGATGCTTTCTTTAACGCTCCGAATGTAACGCTTGATCCAAACACTTCACCGGATAGGCGACTAATGGCGCCTTGCCCTGCCATAGACATGGTGATAATCGGAGTATCTGGATGCTTTTCTTGCATCTCAACAGTAGCTTCCAACAGTGCTAGCACATCTCTAGCAGAGGTCGGCATCACTGCTATTTTTGGAATATCTCCTCCTAGCTTCTTACCACGATTAAGAATTTCCACCATTTTATCCTTAGAAGGTGTAGAGGCAAAATTATGGCTAGAAAGGATCCCTAATCGACCATTCTCATGAATGATAGAGAGAATCTGATCAATATCCTCATCTCGATGTCGCAGCTCAATATCTACTAAATCTACCATACCTGACTTCGCTGCCGCTTCATTCAAGTCGAAATAATAGGAAGGATGAATTTCCTTTTCCCCACCCTCTTCTAGGCTTCGAAATGTAAAAACAAGAGGAAGCTCTTTCAAACGCTGATGGATAGTTGATAGTGCAGTCATCACCTTACTGAGGTCTTCACTATCATTGAAAAAGTCTACCCGCCATTCAACCATATCGACAAAATTCCTATTTAATTGAATAAGATCTGCCTCTGCTAAAAGGTCTGACTCTGTTCTCCCTGTCATAGGTACACAAATCTTCGGTGTTCCTACGCCAATACGAATATTTTTTACCGTAATGAAATTCGCCAAGCTACGATCCCTCCATTCTTACCCTCTACTTTATCCTACAACTGCTCTTCATGACCACAAAAAAATAGGATACTCTACAAAAAAGAGTACCCTTTTATCATACATTCCTTACCCCATTGCCATAGCTAGCGCTTCAGCGTGATTTTCTTCAAACCAATGAATCTTCTCTCTCATTTGAACAACCTCTCCCACTAGAATAATAGAAGGGTGAGATATTTGGTGCTTACTCACAATCTCTTCAATTGTTTCCAACGTTCCTGTCACGGTTCTTTGAACAGAGGTCGTCCCCCAATGAATGACTGCGACCGGTGTTGTAGCCTTTTTCCCATGAATCATTAAGTTCTTACAAATATTTGAAAGATTGTTTACGCCCATATAAAAAGCAATCGTATCAATCCCTTTAGCAAGAGCCTCCCAATTCAAAAATTCACTTCCTTTTTCCACACGTCCATGTGCCGTTACCATCGCAAAAGAGGTGGCAAAATCACGGTGTGTGACAGGAATACCTGCATAAGCTGAAGCTGCGATTCCTGCTGTTACTCCAGGAACTACTTCAAAAGGGATCCCATGTCTTGCTAAAAATTCTGCTTCCTCCCCTCCTCGACCAAATACAAACGGATCGCCCCCCTTCAACCTTGTTACAATTTTCCCTTTCATTGCCTGGTCCACAAGCATTTGATTGATTTCATCTTGAATCAAATGGTGTTTCCCTGGTCTTTTCCCACTATAAATCAGTTCGCAGTCTTCTTTCGCATGTTTCAGTAAATCTTTATTCACTAACCGATCATAGGAAATAACATCAGCATTTTGAATGCATTCTAGCCCATACAAAGTTAGCAATTTCGGGTCACCAGGACCTGCTCCAACAAGATATACCTTTCCTTTTTTCATCGAGTTCCCTCCATCGCTGTTTCAATTTCTAAACGTATCTTCTTTTCGTAATACTCTCGCATCTTTTCTTCTATAAATGAAAGATTGATATGTTCTTTTACGTGATCCGCTAGCTGATCATACGCTTTCTCACGTTGGGAGCGAAACGAAACTCGGTCATGTTTTTCTTCTAGCCCCTTAACTTTCCGAATTTGATTAATAATCGCTGCACGATACGAGTCATTATCAAAGATTCCATGAAAGTACGTTCCTATAATTTGTTGATTTTCACTTATGACTCCATCGATGGTGGTACCATGAGTAATTAATGGTGTACATGGCTTTAAAAACGTCGTTACTCCCATATGAATTTCGTATCCTTCCACATCATGAGTTTGCTCATTTATTTGAATGGTCCCTTCTGATAGGGTGGTCGTTTTCTCAGATGTGATGGTTGTATAGATTGGCAATAGTTTTAAGCCGTCTTCAATCGTTACCTGGGATTCAATGCCTTCTGGATCCTCGACAATGGCTCCCAGCATTTGGTAGCCTCCACAAATTCCAAACACCATCGTTTTCCCATTTTTCGTGAGCTTTTGAATTTCTTCATACAATCCGGATTGCTTAAGAAATATCAAATCCTCAATGGTATTTTTACTGCCAGGCAAAATAAGCAGATCAGGATTTTGAAGCTGCTCCTTGCTGCTGACAAGACGCACATGGCAGTCTGCTTCTGATAAGAACGGGTCAATATCTGTGAAATTTGAAATTTTAGGAAATTGAATCACTGCGATATCTATTTCTTTCTCTAAATTTCTTTCTGTACTGTATAGCTTTAAGGCAACGGAGTCCTCTGCATCCACCTTCACGGTCGTATAAGGAACGACCCCAAGAACAGGCACCCCAGTATACTCGGTAAACCAATCAAGACCCGGTTCGAGTAAGCTTACATCTCCCCGGAACTTATTGATAATCACCCCTATCACTCGGTCCCGATCACTCTCTTCGATTAACTGAAGCGTTCCTACTAAGCTTGCAAACACTCCACCACGCTCAATGTCACCTACTAGGATGACAGGTGATTCGGTCATGTTCGCGACCCTCATATTTACCAATTCACGATCATTTAGATTGATTTCGGCTGGACTTCCCGCTCCCTCAATCACAATTCGCTCAAACTGTTGATCGAGTCTCTCATACGCTTCTTTAATTAAGGTTAGCCCTTGTTGGAAGAAATCTTGCCGATAAGCTCCAGCTTGCATATTTTTATACGGCTTCCCATGAACAACGATCTGTGCCTCGTAGTCCCTCGATGGTTTGATTAAAATCGGATTCATATCCGTTGTCGCTATTGTTCGTGCGGCTTCGGCCTGAACTCCTTGAGCTCTCCCAATCTCCTTACCATCCAACGTAATATAAGAGTTTAACGCCATATTTTGAGATTTAAATGGTGCTGTTTTATAGCCCATATCTGAAAAAATTCGGCAAAGCGCTGTTGATATCACGCTTTTTCCTGCATCTGAATGTGTTCCTTGAATCATAATGGATTGTGCTCTACGCATTGTTGTACCCCCTACATCATGAAATAAAAGTATTCTTCCATTTAAAACGATTCTTCCATTTTCCTTCAGTCACGTACAGCAAGCTGTAAGAATATCTTCCATAATGCATTACTCCATCGATAAAAATGGCACCAGGATTGCTTATAAAAAAACCTGGTGCCTATATGTCTCCTATAAAGTTTTACTTAGATGATTATATTATTGAACGGTTACTAGTGAGAGATGTTCTACACTCCCCTCAACCAGGAGCTTTCTCTCCCCTTTTTCCAGCCGGATCAAGGTTAAACTCGTTCCTTCACTGATAGGACCAGACCAGAAATTTTTTAATGAAAGATTTTTCACTATTGATAAAAAAGCCATGATGGCTACCCCATGAGTGACAATTAGCACTCTCCCTTCTACATACGTTCTTTCTATTTCCTGTAGAAAATCTTCTACTCTAGTAATTACGTCTGTAAAAGTTTCCCCTCCATCGTTGTCATATCGCTCTGGAGCATTCCAATAATGATCATACTCCGATGGAAACTCACGATGAATTTCGTCATCCGTTTTTCCCTGCCATTTTCCTAGATGAATTTCCATTAAACGCGGATCTGTTGTCATGTTTGTTTCATTTGGCCGGATAAGCTTCGCGGTGGTATAAGCCCTTCCACTGGGAGAAGAGATCACCTCATCAAAAGGGGTATCAGCTAAGTACTCTCTTAACCGTTTAGCATCCTCCACTCCTTTTTTTGTTAGGGAGGAATCCAGTCTGCCTTGCATTCGCTTTTGTACATTCCATATAGTTTGTCCATGCCTAGCAATATATAAATCCACCATAATGGTCACTCCCTATTAAATGTCAAAAAGTTAATTCATGATAATAAGGTCCTGAAAGTTCCTTTACCGTATCCTCTTTATTAGCAGGAAATGTGATCAAAAAGCAGGTAGATGGTCCAGATGTTTTTTCTACATTGATTTCACCGTTTACTTCTTCTTTAAGAAACGTTCGGTTTGAAAATAGTTGATTCAATTCATAAAGTATCCCTTTTGACCCAACAGGTAATAAGATCGCTTCGGCTAGTTTTGAGAGCTCCTTCACTAACCGTAATGGAGCTACTTCTGTTTCCAGCTCTATTACCTCATTTCCAACAAGAGGAAGACCAATAACCGCCACTTTCGTATCTTTTAGAAAGGGAGTTGCACTCAAGGGAACCTGGCTTACTCTTTTTCCTAATACCGATAACCCGACGGCAGATTGAACAAGTGAAAAGTTACTTTCGGTGCTTCCATTGATCGGAATGTCTGGTACATCAAGTTCAAATAGACCTCTCGTAATTCCCTTTACGAGTCCTTCCCACGCATCCTCTCCACAGAAATTTTGAAGAATCACTGCTTCGGGAATAGCCCCCGCCGAGTAGCATTCCATCGCTGCCACACGAAAGGTATAATAACCAACGATATCGTAAGGAACCTGTACCGCATCGAGCTTTTTTAATCCGATCGCCCCACTATTATCAGAAGCTACCACAAGGGTTTCTTTTCCCATTTTAAGTAATTGGACATCTCTCATTTTTGAAATTTCCCCGCTGCTACTGGTTTCATTATGCTAGCTAATCGAGGAGCAACGATCAAAGCTAAAACGGTATTAAGGACAGATGCAATTAGTAAAGATGGAACCATACTAATATAAAATGCTTTTGAAATTAAAAAGATAAATGGCAGTGGAGCTGCAAAGGTATTACCTAGCACGAATAAAATAGATGCCGTCCACTTGCTTCCTTTTTGATAAAGATAAGCAAATACCCATGCAAGCATTGCCATTTCAATTGCGATTAAGAAATGCATAGGTCCAAGAGGCATTCCTCCAATTAACGCAGATACCATATGTCCTAATCCACCGACGATCGCCCCAGGGATTCCTCCTAAAAGCGCGGCCGCAACGATTGCTGGAAACGAATCAAGCGCGACACTTCCGATAATTGCTGGAATTTTTATCCCACCACCTACAACTGTTAAAGCGATAAATACGGCCATCCAAGTTACTTTTGCCACCTTCATTTTTTCTTCCTCCTTTTGGATTGTAATCACTTAATGCGTTGACCAATTCCGTACCAGATATGATCCACTCGATCACATAATTGGACCGTATCCTGAAACGTCCACCCCGCATCATCGCGCCATTTTCGATCCATTTTTTCAACAGGTACAATCCCTCTTGTAATATCTGAACCAATAATTACGACCTTTCTCTTCCAACCTTTCTTTTCCCAACGATCCCATTTCAATAGTGCCTCTTTCCATATGCTTCTGACAGTATCGGATTCATGTTGAAGCGATAGCTCCCTGATCCAGTACTCGATTCCTTCAACCACTACTAAGGAGACAACAGAATCTTCGTTAAGCCAGTCATAATACGAGCATTCATAAGCCTTTATCCAACTTTCTCCTGAATACTGACACATATCGTAATGGCTACGTACCCACTCGGCTTTTCCGTTACACGCCCCTCCCATCACGAAATGCAACGTCATCACCCTCCTTTTTCATACAAATTGGAACTCCTGCTTCAACGAGATACGCTTCCTTTGCCATTGCAACGACCTGTTGATTTAGCCTGCCAAGGATCTTTGCATACACAAGAACAAGGTCGCTTGAGCGTATCGGTTCATTCAAGATTTCATTACTAACGACGATGAGGGTATGACAATTTTTCTGTATCGAAAGGATCCCCTCAATGATCGAATTCTTGATCTCTTCATGAAAAGAAGGGTCCATCAGCCTCTCCTCGGTTTGAAACAAACGATTGTTTAATAGATTGGTTAGGCAATCAAAAAGCACAATATCATTCGGCTGAAAAACAGTTGAGAGGTTATGTAAAAAATAGGGCTCCTCCCACGTTTCCCAGTGTTGCTCCCCTTCATTTCTTTGCTGTTGATGCCTTTTAATTCGGTCCTTCATTTCTGCATCAAAAGCAACTCCAGAAGCAATGTAATGGAGATTTCCGTGAGTTTTCATTGTGAGCTCCATGGCCGTTTTCTCAGCAAAACTGCTTTTTCCACTTCTAACACCACCACTGATAAATATCAGCTGTCCACCTTCCGCCATTCACTCATCACCTCTAATAACCTTTCGTGCTCAGTTGGCCCCTTAACCGCCAGTCGCAGCCACTTTCCGTCAAGTCCAGGAAAATTCATCGTATGTCGTGGAATCATCCCCTTCTCCATCAAAAAAAGAAAAAATGGAAATTGGTCGGAGACTTTCGTATCTTTTAGCAAATAAAAGTTTACAGTTGATGGGGAATAAGAGAACTCCTGTTCACGATAAAAAGTCTGTAGCCTCTCCCGCTCCTGTTTTATCAATTGAATGGTTTGTTCTACATAGTCACTTTCTGACAAACACCATTCACCCACCTTCATAGCTATCGCATTCACACTCCAATGCGGTTTGCTTACCCTAATCTTTGCTAGCAGGGCTTCATTGGCAATTAAGTATCCCAGGCGGATTCCTGGAATGCTGAACATTTTTGTCATGGAACGAAGAATGATCATATTTCCGCCATGTTGGAGACAGGAAACGGTTGATTCATACCCTTCTATAAAGTCGTAAAAGGCTTCATCGACGATGAGAAAGGTTTCGTATTTGGCACATTCACGAGCAAGAAGCTCAATTGTTTGTTTCGGAAAAAACATTCCCGTTGGATTGTTTGGATTGCACAGAAATACAGCGTCTACTTCACGTAAGTTCACTAGTAATTCATTTAAACGTAATTCCCAGCTTTCTACATCCATCAAGTGATAGCGCACCTCACATTGATTCACTCGGCATGCTTCTTCGTATTCGGAAAATGCTGGTTGTACGATGAGCACTTTTTTACCAGTGAGCAGTCGTCCGACCAAAGAAATAAGCTCCGCCCCTCCGTTACCAACTAAGATTTGCTCTTTTCTTACTCCTTCTTTCTTTTCAAGCAAACCTGTTAGTCTTTCTGCCGTTGGATCCGGGTAATCAGATACAAGCGGTAACAGCTCATTCCACCTGTCTTTTACTATGGCTGGTGGACCAAGCGGGTTAATATTGGCACTAAAGTCAATCACTGATTCAGGCATTTCAAGATGAAGTGCTTCATATAAAAATTGAGGATTAGATCCGTGCGTAGGCCACTTCAACGATCATCCCTCCAATCCATAATAAAAGTAAAAATGTGAGTACCGTTCGAGTTAAAATGCCATTGGTTTGTAAAATATGCTCTCCCGTAACAGGAAAATAGGGTTCTCCCATTTTTGCTCGATCGGAGCGAATGCCCTTGTAATAATTGATTCCTCCCAGTTGAATCCCAAGTAAGGCAGCCACAGCTGCTTCTCCCCATCCACTGTTTGGGCTCGGATGTTTTTTTGCATCACGAAGAACGATTTTTGCTGACTCTTTTACCGAGGATCGGACAGGCTTATTGCTAAAGAGCATACAGATGGAGGTTAGGCGACTTGGTATCAAATTTAACCAATCATCAAGCTTCGCCGATGCCCAGCCAAACTCCATGTATTGATCATTTTTATAACCCACCATCGAATCGCAAGTATTGACCGCACGATACAGCATCGCGAGAGGTGCACCACCGAGTAACGCCCAAAATAAGGGAGCAGTTACTCCATCACTTGTATTTTCTGCGACCGTTTCAATTGTCGCGCGAACCACACCCTGTTCATCAAGTTGATCCGTGTCACGACCAACAATATACGATAGCTTGTGACGAGCTTCCACGATATCTCCCTTTTTTAACGGACCATACACCGTCATCGCTGCTTCCTTTAAGCTTTTTTGAGCAATCGTCGTCCAAATGATCACAGCTTCAACCATTATTCCGACCATGAAATGAACATGATAAGCTAACATCGTAATTAGGATCGTAATCCCCACGACGAGCAGGAGAAGCGTAACCACCATGGCGACTCCCTTCCATTTTTTCCGCGTCCCTTTATTCCACTTTTTCTCGAGCTTATAAATCATTGTTCCGATCCACTTCACCGGATGTGGCCAATCGATAGGATCCCCGAGAAGTAAATCGATAAAATAAGCAATTGTCATTGCCAATAAATGTTGAAAAAACATGGTAAACCCTCCCCAGACAAAATAAAAACATCTCCACATAGAAATGGAGATGTTGGAATAAGCTTCTTCCTTATGTAAGAAACCGACCACACCACCTATCCTCGTAGGTACACGGTGTCAAGATATAGTCAGGTTTCCTGGCTCATGGTCATTGCTTTCTGTACCTTCCCATGCAATTCTTTATTGCACAGTGGTTTTTACAGTATGCTCCCATTTACAGTGGCGGGACCGCGTTGGACTTTCACCAACTTCCCTAGACTTCTAAAAAGAAGTACGCCTATTCTTGCTCATATATACTTTTCTTATCTTAATACTAATCTTGTAAAAAGGGAATGACAAGGCAATGACGGACATTAATTTTTCATTGTGACAAATTGGAACACCTTCCTACAATCACTATAAAAATATTAAAAAGTAACAAAATAGTACGAATGAGGGTAACTTTAAAAATCTACCAAATGATAGTTTTGTCATCTTTCTTTACAATTCTCCATCTATTTGTTAAAATTTTTTAATAATTTAAAACATTAACACCATTGGTTTTTGATAGATTGGGAGGGAATTATTTTGGCAGAATTAAGAAGTAATATGATAAAAAAGGGATTTGATCGTGCACCACACCGAAGCCTTTTGCGTGCGGCTGGGGTAAAAGAAGAGGATTTTGGTAAGCCGTTTATCGCCGTAGTCAATTCATACATTGATATTGTGCCAGGACATGTGCACTTACAAGAGTTTGGAAAAATTGTAAAAGATGCCATCCGAGAAGCGGGCGGAGTTCCATTCGAAATGAACACAATTGGTGTGGATGATGGAATTGCGATGGGTCATATCGGCATGCGCTACTCACTTCCAAGCCGTGAAATTATTGCTGATTCAGTTGAAACAGTAGTAGCTGCTCACTGGTTTGATGGAATGGTTTGTATCCCGAACTGTGACAAAATCACACCGGGAATGTTAATGGCATCACTTCGTTTAAATATCCCTACTGTTTTCGTAAGTGGTGGACCAATGAAGGCGGGAGTAACAAGCGATGGTAAAAAGATCTCACTTTCTTCTGTATTTGAAGGCGTTGGTGCATACCAAGCTGGAAAACTTGATGACAAGGGACTATTAGAATTAGAACAGTTCGGCTGTCCGACATGTGGATCTTGTTCAGGTATGTTTACAGCAAACTCGATGAACTGTTTAGCAGAAGCGCTTGGATTGGCTCTTCCTGGTAATGGAACAATTTTAGCTGTAGCGCCTGAGCGTAGAGATTTCGTTAGGAAATCAGCAACACAGTTAATGGAACTTATTGAAAAGGATATTAAGCCTCGTGATATCGTTACAGAAAAAGCAATCGATAACGCGTTTGCCCTTGATATGGCATTAGGTGGATCTTCCAATACGGTTCTTCACACATTGGCATTAGCTCATGAAGCAGAAATCGATTATCCAATCGGAAGAATTAATGAAGTAGCAGCTCGTGTTCCTCACTTGTCTAAGCTTGCTCCTGCTTCTGATGTATTTATTGAAGATTTGCATGAAGCGGGTGGAGTTTCTGCGGTTCTAAACGAATTATCTAAGAAAGAAGGAGCTCTTCACTTAGATACATTAACGGTGACAGGGAAAACACTCGGTGAAAATATTGCTGGATGTGATGTAAAGAACTATGATGTAATTCATTCCATTGAAAACCCACATAGCGAAAAGGGTGGCCTAGCTGTATTGTTTGGTAACCTTGCTCCAGACGGTGCCATCATTAAAACTGGTGGAATCACTGGTGGAAATCGCCATGAAGGACCGGCTGTTGTATTTGATTCACAAGACGAAGCCCTTCACGGCATTGCAAACGGAAAGGTAAAAGAAGGCGATGTAGTAGTTATCCGTTACGAAGGACCTAAAGGTGGACCTGGTATGCCTGAAATGCTTGCCCCTACTTCTCAAATCATGGGAATGGGACTTGGCGCGAAGGTTGCTCTTGTAACAGATGGACGCTTCTCTGGTGCTTCGCGTGGATTGTCTATCGGTCATGCATCACCGGAAGCTGCTGAAGGTGGACCATTAGCGTTTATCCAAAATGGAGATCAAATTATAATCGATGTTGACGCTCGTTCCATGGACGTTGTTTTATCTGACGAAGAATGGGCAGAGCGTAAAGCAAACTGGAAAGGCTTTGAACCAAAGGTGAAAAAGGGTTACCTAGCTCGTTATTCGAAGCTTGTAACATCTGCTAGCACCGGTGGAGTTATGAAAATCTAATTTTACTCAATGGCACCCATTCACTTTTTGTGGATGGGTGTTTTTATCTTTTTTTAAAATTTTTTCCGCTTACAGCCTCAGTTATGTAAGCGTTCCCCATACATCCTTCTACCAAAAACAGCTGTTGACACTTCTCACCTATTAGATTTATGATTCATGTAACAAATTTAATAAGACCTTTTACTTATCAAGAGCGACCGAGGGATTAGGCCCTATGACGTCCGGCAACCTCCATTTCATGGAAAGGTGCCACTTCCTACAGAATGATTCCATTCTGAAAGATAAGTCGTATATATAACGATGCCTCTTTCTGATTGGAAAGAGGCATTTTTGTATTTTTATAGTTTAAGGGGTGACAGAGATGATCGAAGTAAAAGATTTGGTGAAAGTCTACCAAACGAAAAAAGGTGAAGTAACCGGTGTGGACCATGTGTCACTTACCGTGAATAAAGGCGAGATTTTTGGAATTGTTGGCTATAGTGGTGCGGGCAAAAGTTCTTTGTTACGCTGTCTGAATTTATTAGAGGCTCCGACTTCAGGCGAAATTAAGATCGATAGTGTTTCCCTTACTTCTCTTGGGAAAAAGGAGCTTCGGAGCGCTCGTCAAAAAATCGGGATGATCTTCCAACACTTCTATCTCGTAAGCTCAAAGACTGTTTTTGAAAACGTAGCATTTGCTCTAAAAGCGGCTCATAAATCAAAAGCAGAAATTGATGTACGAGTAACAGAGCTACTTGAAATGGTCGGTTTGTCCGATAAGCGTGATGTGTATCCGTCTCAGCTAAGTGGTGGACAAAAACAACGTGTAGGGATTGCGAGAGCATTAGCGAATAACCCCTCCGTTCTCCTTTGTGATGAAGCTACCTCTGCCCTAGACCCGAGCACGACCAAATCAATTTTATCTTTGTTAAAAAAGATTAACCAAGAGCTAGGGTTAACGATTGTACTGATCACACATGAGATGGAAGTCGTAAAAGAGATTTGTGATCGAATGGCTGTTATGCAGGACGGTCGAATAGTTGAGGAAGGGCAAGTGTATGATTTGTTCTCAAATCCAACAAACGAACTTACGAAGGAATTCATTAATACAATTCTTCAATTTGATTTACCAGAACACTTACTAACTTCAAGCAAAGGAAAGATTGTGAAGATCCATTTCCGTGGGCCGATTGCAGAGGAGTCAGTGATTTCAGATGCGCTACAGAATTTCCAAGTGAAGGGCAATATTTTACACGGCAAAATCGAGTACATAAAAGAGACCCCTCTAGGGATTTTCATTATGGAGCTTACTGGAGATCATGCTGAAGTAGAAAAAGCCCTGCAGTACATTACATCTCGAACAGAAAGTTTGGAGGTGATCAGAGATGCCGCTTGATAGCTTGATAGAGTTGCTACCTGATTTAAACAAAGCCTTTTTTGAAACGATTTATATGGTGGGAATATCGATTGTGGTAGCCATGATTGTCGGCTTGCCTGTGGGAGTACTATTGTTTGTTACCGACCGCGGATTATTTTTAGAGAATTCCCTATTTAATCAGATTGTGGGATTTTTAGTGAACATGATTCGCTCGGTTCCGTTTATTATCTTACTCATTGCCCTTTTGCCATTGGCAGACTTGATCGCTGGATCAACAATCGGGCCAACTGCCGCTTCAGTTTCACTCTCAGTAGCTGCGATTCCTTTCTTTGCAAGGTTAGTAGAACAGTCACTGCGTGAGATTGATAAGGGAGTCATTGAAGCAGCGGTCGCGGTCGGGGCCTCCCCGTGGATGATTATCAAGGAGGTTCTTCTGCCAGAAGCAAAACCAGGGATTATCCAAGGCGTGACCATTACGATTATTAGTTTAGTCGCTTACTCAGCGATGGCTGGTATCGTAGGTGGAGGCGGTGTTGGAGATCTAGCCATCCGGTTCGGGTACTACCGATACGACAACACGGTCATGATTACCACCGTTATCATCCTAATCTGCTTAGTCCAGCTCATCCAATTTTTTGGTGACCGACTAGCAAAAGCAGTAAACAAAAGATAAATCACATGTAAGCACTGTCCACTCTAGACGGACAATAATGCACCAACTGTCCACGAAGGGTGACAGACACCATAAAACTATTGGGGGAATATTTACGATGAGAAAGTTATTTTTGAGTTTTGTAATTTTGATTTCTATTGCTGCTCTTGCAGCTTGCGGTGGAAGTTCTGAGGAAGCTTCTTCTTCTGAGGAAAGTGCGACTACGAAAAAAGAAGTGAAAATTGGAGCAACATCTGGTCCATACAGCGACATGGTATCAAACGCGATTAAGCCGTTATTAGAGGAAAAAGGCTATGAAGTAGAAGTAGTAGAATTCAGTGACTATGTTCAACCAAACCTTGCGTTATCAAAAGGTGACCTTGATGCAAACCTATTCCAGCACAAAATCTACATGGAAAACTTTGCAAAAGAAAATAAGATTGAACTTTCTGATGTGATTTCAGTACCAACCGCACCAATGGGAATCTACTCTAAGACGTTTACTTCTATCGATGAGATCGCTGATGGCGCTGCTATTGCGATTCCTAATGACCCAACAAACGCAGCAAGAGCTTTCTTAATTTTAGAAGACCTCGGTTTAATTAAATTAAATGCTGATGCTGACCCATTAACCGTTTCTGAAAAAGACGTAGAAAACAATGTAAAAAATCTTGTATTCCAACCAATTGAAGCAGCTCAGCTTCCACGTGCGGTTGACAGCGTGGACCTTGCTGCTGTACCAGGAAACTTCGCTTTAGCGGCAAAAATGGACTTACTTGACGCATTGCAACTTGAAAACATGCCTGATCAATACCGCAACCGTGTGGTAGTAGATACAAAGAATATTGATAGTCAATTTGCGAAAGCCCTGAAGGAAGTCGTAGAATCGGAAGAATTTGAAGCTATTATCGATGAAGATTTCCAAGGCTTCGGAAAACCGGAATGGATGGTAAATCGCTAATTGGAGAACACAAAAACAACGCCGTTTTTCCGGCGTTGTTTTTAATAGAAAGGATTGAGGACAGTGACAAAATTAGAAGTGCGTGGCGCTCCCTCCTATTATGCTTGTTATGATGGTTCGTTAAACGACTTAGAAAATTTACTTCTCTCCAATTCAATTAATCATTGCTTAGTGATTCATGGAGAAGAATCTTGGAAATCAGCTTCATCCTATATACCAGAAATAACCAATGTAGAACTTACCTTTGTTCCCTATCATGGTGAGTGCTCATTACATGAAGTACAAAGAATCTCAACGATAGCCAATGGCACAAGTATCGACGCTATTATTGGAATAGGAGGAGGAAAAGTACTAGATCTTACAAAGGCAGTGGCACACGAAACAAACACGGAAGCCATTCTCATTCCGACACTTGCCTCCACCTGCTCTGCTTGGACACCATTGAGTGTGTTTTATACAGACAAAGGTGAATTCACTCATTACACCATTTTTCCGAAAAGCACACTTATTGTTTTAATTGAACCTAGTATTATTCTTCATTCACCGGTTAAGTATGTCCGAGCAGGAATTGCAGACACATTAGCCAAATGGTACGAAGCCGATGTGTTAGTACGTGAATTACAAGATTTACCGCTACCTGTAAAAATTGCCCATCAAAGTGCAAGACTATGTCAGATTGTTTTACTAGAACATAGCCAAGCAGCATTAGAAGCGATGGAAGAAAAAACATCGTCTCCAGCTTTTCTTCAAGTAATTGAAGCAATCATCGTAGCAGGTGGTTTGGTCGGTGGCTTCGGAGACCGTTACGGGAGAATCGCTGCTGCCCACTCAGTACATAATGGACTAACAGTTGCTCCGGAAACTCATCATCTTCTTCACGGTGAAAAGGTAGCATACGGCATTCTTGTTCAGCTTGTACTCGAGGGAAATTTAGAGGAGGTTGCCTCTCTTCTTTCTTTTTATAAATCCCTAAAGCTTCCTATTTTACTAAGGGATCTTGGATTATATAACTCTGAAAAAATTACGCCTATCGCCGAGAGAACAGTAGCAGCTGGAGAGTCTATTCATTACTTAGAGAAAAAACTTACTTCAGACGATATAAAAACAGCAATTCTCACACTAGAAGCATTTGTTCATCCCCTTGTTTAACAGGACAACGGGGATTTTTTTCAAGGGAATTGTATCCAAATCGAACTATTTTATTCAATGTTCACAAAATGTTACCAACTATTATTATCAAATTTTAGTACCTAGTAATATATATCACATCATTCTCCCATACTACATGCTAGAATCTAATGGAGATTAAAAGAAATGGGTGATAATCATGAATTTTCCTCAGTTAAAAATCGGACATATGCTTCCGAAAGCTCCGATCATTCAAGGTGGCATGGGTGTAGGAATTTCCCTTAGCAAGCTTGCATCTGCTGTTGCAAATGCAGGTGGAATTGGCATAATTTCGGGTACAGGGATTTCCGTTGAAGAAATGAGAAACCATATTCGTCAAGCTAGAGCGCTTGTGAAGAAGGATGCAGGATATATTGGTGTAAATGTGTTATTTGCAATGAATGACTTTGCAGAGAAAATGAAGGCGGCACTTGAAGAAAAGGTCGATTTTATTATTTCAGGTGCAGGGATTTCAAGGGATATGTATGCATGGGGCAAGAAAGCAGGTATTCCAGTTCTTTCAATTGTGTCCTCAGCGAAGCTTGCGAAAATGTCGGAGCGCCTTGGTGCAGCGGCAGTTGTTGTGGAAGGACATGAAGCGGGTGGACATCTTGGGACCGAACGTCCATTATTTGATATTCTTCCTGAAGTTGTGGAGGCCGTATCGATCCCGGTTATCGCAGCGGGCGGAATCATGACAGGAGCAGACATTGCCAAGGCGTTCAGCATGGGAGCTTCTGGAGTACAAATGGGAACTCGGTTTGTTGCGAGTGAGGAATGTGATGCACCACTTTCCTTTAAGCAGAAATACGTCGAAGCGACGAAGGAAGATACACTGCTCGTCAAAACGACAGTTGGTCTTCATGGTCGAGCGATTGCGAATCATTTTACAGACTTACTCACTACTTCTGAAAAGCTAAAAATTACGAAATGTAGAGATTGCTTGAAAAATTGCTCGTATCGCTTCTGTACCCTTGATTCCCTTTTAAAATCAATGGCCGGCGATGTTGAAAATGGACTTGTCTTTGCAGGAGCACGAGTTCATGAAATCAAAGAGATTCTTCCTGTTAAAAAAATCTTTGAAAATCTAACAAACGAGTATCGTGTAGCGATTAGTAAATAAAAAACACAGAGGGTTAGCATAAGTGGCTAACCCTCTGTGTTTTTTTGCTGTACTTATCTGACCAGATGGGTTTGGTTTTGGTGGATGGCTCTTGTTAATTAGCTCGTATAATACTTTTATGACAGATGCTCTTCCTTTTTCATACCTCACACGTCATAACATTCACTTTATGACTTCTTCCCTTCCTTTTCTCATGCCTCTCACGTCATAACACTCACTTTATGACCTCTCCTCTTCCTTTTCCCATGCCTCTCACGTCATAACACTTACTTTATGACCTCTCCTCTTCCTTTTCCCATGCCTCTCACGTCATAACACTTACTTTATGACCTCTCCTCTTCCTTTTCCCATGCCTCTCACGTCATAACACTCATTTTATGCCCCGAGCAACCGCTTATTCTATACCCCAAAGAGTCATAACCCCCGCTCAACCCAAACAAAAAAATACCCCGACCAAAGCCGGGGCATGCATACTTTATTGTTAAAGCTTCACTCGCTGTAACCGTAATGCATTTAACACAACTGATACAGAGCTGAAGGCCATGGCTGCTCCCGCTAGCCACGGAGCTAAGAAACCAAGTGCTGCAATCGGAATGCCTAGTGTGTTGTAGGCGAATGCCCAAAATAGATTTTGCTTGATATTTGTGATCGTCTTTTTGCTCATAAAGATGGCGTCTGCAATGCTGTTTAAGTCACCTCGGATGAGCGTAATGTCCGCTGCTTCCATCGCTACATCGGTACCTGTTCCAATCGCCATACCGATATCTGCGATTGCCAAAGCTGGAGCATCGTTGATTCCATCGCCAACCATCGCAACTTTCTTTCCAGCTGCCTGCAGCTTTTTCACTTCCTCTGCTTTTCCTTCTGGAAGCACTTCGGCAATGACGCGATCTACTCCTGCTTCTTTTGCGATTGTTTGAGCGGTTTGCTCATTGTCACCAGTAATCATGATGACTTCAAGTCCCATATCCTTCAAGCGTGCGATGGCTGAACGTGACGTTACTTTAATTGTATCAGCAACTGCAACGATACCTGCAAAAGCGCCATCAACCGCTACTAGCATCGCTGTTTTCCCTTCTTTTTCAAAAGAAACCATGTTTTCAAGGACCATTTCTTCTACATTAATTTCATACTTCTTCATCAAACGACGAGTGCCTACTAACACCTCTTTTTCAGCGACCATAGCCTTAATTCCGAAACCAGGTATCGCTTCAAACTGAGACACATCGACGAGCGCACTTCCTTTTTCCTTAATTCCTTCTACAATCGCTTGCGCAAGAGGGTGCTCAGATTGCTTCTCAGCAGAACCGACCAATGTTAAGAATTCTTCTTCATTCATGGAAGTTACTACATCCGTTAATACCGGCTTTCCATTGGTAATCGTACCTGTTTTATCAAGAATGACTGTTTGAATGCGGTGTGTCATTTCTAAGTGCTCTCCGCCTTTAAAAAGAATACCGAATTCTGCTGCACGACCAGATCCTGCCATGATTGAAGTAGGTGTAGCGAGACCAAGTGCACAAGGACAAGCAATTACTAAAACGGCAATCAATTTTTCTAATGCTTCTGGGAAGTCACCAGGTGCCACCCAGAAAAACCATACAAGGAATGTTACAACGGCAATTCCGACTACGATCGGGACAAAAATGCCTGAAATAGAATCAGCCAAGCGTTGAATCGGTGCCTTTGATCCTTGTGCTTCCTCTACCACCTTAATGATTTGCGCAAGAACTGTGTCCTTCCCGACTTTCGTTGCTTGCACTTTTAAAAATCCATTTTTATTAAGAGTTGCTCCAATGACCACATCACCAACTGTTTTATCAACTGGAACACTTTCACCTGTCAGCATGCTCTCATCAAGTGCGGACTGTCCTTCTAAAATGACTCCATCCACAGGAATCTTTTCCCCAGGCTTAACCAGCAACACATCGCCAGCAATTACCTGCTCTAACGGAATTTCTACTTCTTCTCCATCACGAACAACAAGAGCTGTTTTTGCTTGAAGCCCCATGAGCTTTTTGATCGCTTCAGAAGAGCGACCTTTTGCTTTTACTTCAAACAATTTTCCTAATATGATTAAGGTGATTAAAACTGCACTCGTTTCAAAATACAATCCGACTCCGTGTGCGTTGTGGCCAATGGTTCCAATGGCAATATACACACTGTAGAAATAAGCAGCAGATGTGCCGAGCGCAACAAGTACATCCATGTTCGCACTTTTGTTTCGAAGTGCTTTATAGGCACCCACATAAAACTGCTTACCGATGAAAAATTGGACTGGTGTCGCTAACGCCATTTGTACCCATGGATTCATGAACGCTTCGGGAACATATAAAAAGGAGGTAAACGTAAAGTGCCCTGCCATTGCCCACAAAAGTGGAAGAGATAAGATTAAAGAGAAAATAAACTTTCCTTGTTGCTTCTCTATTTCCTTTAAACGGTGATCGACTGTTTCCTTTTCATTTTCATCGGATTTTACTGTTGCCCCGTATCCGAGCTTTTCTATTTTTTGAATCATATCCGTAACAGATACAGACGCTGGATTGTATTCAACAGAAGCTTTTTCAAGAGCGAGGTTCACGTTGGCACCAACGACACCGTCAAGTTTGTTTAAGCCTTTCTCAATGCGAGTGGCACAAGCTGCACACGTCATGCCTGTCACGTTTAGCTCTGCTTTTTCAGTAATGACGTCATATCCAAGGGCACGAATTTTCTCTTGAATGTTAACTGGCCCTATTACAGCGGCATCAAACTTTACTGTCGCTTTTTCTAAAGCTAAATTTACATTTGCATCCGTGACTCCATCCATTTTTTTTAGACCTTTTTCAATGCGAGTAGAACACGCAGCACAAGTCATACCGGTAATCTGAAATTGACTTTCTAGTACTTTTTCACTCATATGAAAAACTCCTTATACCTATATAGGGTATATTTTTTTGAAAAGAGGACGTGCTATTTCTAGCACGTTGTCTTTTTTATTTTACATCATAACCTTGATCATCAATTGTTTCTTTGATTGTATCTAATGATACTTTGTCAGCATCAAACTCTACAGCAACTGATTTGTTTTCTAGGTCAACCTTTACAGCTGCAACCCCTGCTAATTTCCCAACGCTACCTTCTACTGCTTTTACGCAGTGTCCGCATGACATACCTTCTACTTGTAATGTAACTTTTTCCATGATTAACAACTCCTTATTTTTTCATTAATTTTTGAATCGTTACGAGTACCTCATCTAATACTTCTACATCGCCCTCTTGCAGACGATCAACCACACAGCCCTTTAAATGGCCTTCTAGCAATATTTTTGCGACACTGTTTAAAGCTGATTGTGTGGCTGAAATTTGTGTAATGACATCGTCACAGTATGTGTCTTTTTCAATTAGTCCCTTGATTCCACGAATTTGACCTTCAATCCGGTTTAATCGTGTGACAAGATTGCTTTTCACTTTATCTGAATGATGACTTTTCCGATCACTGCTATGGCAGCTTTCCTCTTCATGTAGCAAAGAATCATCTGGATTCATATGACTCCCTCCTTTTATGATTTGATTATAGCATACCCCTGTATAGTATGTAAATGAAAAATAAAAGAAATATATGGATATTTTTTGAACATATTCTCTATATGAAAAAGGCTCCCCAAAAGGAAGCCCTATGATTCATCTTTCACCCGAAGCAATCGTAGGCTGTTCAGCGTCACAATTAACGTGGCTCCCATATCCGCAAAGATGGCAATCCATAATGTGAGCCAACCTGGAACGACTAATAATAGCGCCAACAGCTTAATACCAAGTGAGAAAGTGATATTTTGTTTAATAATATTTAATGCTTTTCTACTTAACTTTACAGTGAACGGAAGCTTTCTCAAATCATCAGCCATAAGCGCAATATCCGCTGTTTCAAGGGCTGTATCCGTTCCTGCTCCTCCCATCGCAATACCAACAGAAGAAGCTGCTAAGGCAGGTGCATCATTTACACCATCACCGACCATAGCTACCCGTTGATAAGTGGCGCGTAATTCTTTAATGTATGAAAGCTTTTCTTGCGGGAGAAGATTCGCTTTTACCTCATTTACTCCTGCCTTCTGTCCAATCGCCTTGGCCGTACCTTCATTGTCTCCTGTAAGCATAATGGTCTTTTGCAGTCCGAGTGAGTGAAGCTGTTGTACCACGCCTTTTGTTTCTTCTCGAATCTCATCGGCCACTGCCACAATTGCAAGGAAATCTTCAGATGAACAAACAGCCATCACCGTTTTTCCTTGTTCCTCAAGCCTAGTAATTTGTTCACGATAGACAGCTGTTATGCCACCCTCCAACTGTTCATGAATAAAACTTGGACTTCCCACATAATACTTCGTCCCCGCAATTTTTCCTTCGATTCCTTTTCCTGTTACTGAGGTAAAATCCTTCAGTTCTAAATGGTCATAATTCAATTCCCATTGATCTGCCTTTTTTAAAATAGCAGAGGCAAGTGGATGCTGAGAGACCTTTTCTAGTGCTGATATAATGGAAAATGTCTCGTTGGCAGGAATGTTCGGAGCGGTTTCATAGTCGGTGACTACCGGAATGCCCTTTGTTAACGTGCCAGTTTTATCAAAAGCAATCGCCTTAATGGCTCCCATTTCCTCTAGATGAATTCCACCTTTGATTAAAACGCCCCTTTTCGCTGCATTTCCAATGGCTGTTACGATAGCAACAGGTGTGGAAATAACGAGAGCACACGGACAACCAACTACTAACACGGCTAAGCCTTGGTATACCCACTCATTCCACTCTAAGCCGAACAATAGCGGTGGGACAACCGCTACTCCGAGGGCAAATAGCATAATGATTGGTGTGTAATACTTTGCAAAGCGGTCAACAAATGCCTGTGATGGGGCTCTTTCCGCTTGCGCTTCTTCAACCAAATGGATGATTTTCGCAATCGTCGTATCTTCTACATGCTTTGTCACCTTTACCTCAAGGAAGCCTTCTTCATTCAGGGTCCCAGCGTAAACTTCATCGTTCACTCCCTTTGCAACAGGTACGGACTCCCCAGTAATGGCTGCCTGATTGATGGATGACATGCCTTTTACGATGATCCCATCCATAGCTAATTTTTGGCCAGGCTTTACAAGTAGAACATCATTAATTTGAATGTCTTCTACGTCAATGACCATCTCTTGAAGTCCACGCCGTATCATTGCTTCTTTTGGAGCGATATCCATAAGTGAGCGAATCGATTGGCGAGCTTTATCCATCGAATACGATTCAAGCACTTCACTAATCGCAAACAGAATAACAACGGTTGCCCCTTCACCCCATTCACCGATAATGGCAGCTCCAATAACCGCAATGGTCATGAGTGTTTTCATATCAAACTCGAGGCGGAAGAGATTTTTGAATCCTGTCCTGAAGAGGCGGTAGCCTCCTAAGATCATGGAGGACGCATAAGCTCCCATCGATGCAAAGGATTCTTCCCCACGGATTTCACCAAATATCCATCCTATTAGCAATAGCACAAAGGAAGCAAGAACCATCGCATGCCTTTTTAGAAATGGCTCCTTCGCCTCTTGAATACGAGCCTTTTCAGGTTGAACCTTTATCCCGTCGAATGCACCGGCTTTTTCAATTTCTTCTATCGTTGCCTCACCAAACACGGTTAGTTTGGCAGCACCAAAGTTTATATTTGCATCAAAAACACCATCCAGGTGCTTTACGTTCGTTTCGAACTTTTTGGCACAGCTGGCTCAAGAAAGCCCTTGAACGCGATATACTTGCTTACTATTCATCATTGCAGTTGAATTATCCACGTAATGCCACCTCCTTTTGATGGGTAAAGGCGATGTTAACGAGTTGTTTAACATGCTCATCGTCTAAGGCATAATAGACCAGTTTTCCTTCTTTTCGGTAGGTGGCAAGACCAAGGTTTCGAAGGAGTCGAAGATGGTGCGAAGCGGTAGCAACCGTGCATCCAACTATATTAGCCACATCGCATACGCAAAGCTCCTCTTCCACACTTAGCGAATAAGCAATTTTCACACGCGTGTCATCCGCTAATGCTTTAAAAAGCTTCGAGACCTCCATTGTGTTTTGCATATTAAGCTCATTTTTTACTTTCGTAACCTTCTCCTCATCAAAACAGGTGACCTCACATACATCCTCTTTCGCCATTACACTTCCCCATTTCATTCAAACATTCTTTTGAATATTATAGCATATGAGATGAAATGATAGTTGTGACAAATCTAGAGATAATGGAAAAAGAGGACAATTTAGCTGTCCTCCTACCTATTATTCCGTTGTAGGCTTTTTTCGGAAAAAGATTTCTGGTTCAAAACGGTGTAGAGGATGTGTTCGATTCTGCGCTGGTTCTGGCGATATTCTTGGAGCCACCTCTGGCCTTTTCTGATCCAGAGCCGCCCTGATTAAAGACTCCGTTAACGGTCTCCACCTTCTTAATACCATCACTAGAAAAAAGATAACAAGTCCAGTAATCGCAAAGACAATCGAAGGAGAGGCATTGTTCACACCGCCTGCCTCTAATAGTCGGCCACCCATTGTTTTTCCTCCCGCTTCCCCTAATCCATACACCACATTTGAAAATGCAAAAAATAAACTAATCAGCTCTGGTTTGGAAAGCTGAGAAATCGCGCTATCCACCGTTGGCAAAATCATCATTTCACCAATCACAAAGATGGCTCCACTTAATATAAATAGGAAAAATCCGTTTGAGAAAAACAACGATGATATTCCTGCCGTAATAAATAATACGCCTACTCCTAGTGCTGAGATTGGATTCATTTTTGTAATAAACCGTTTGGTTATCAAGCCTTGCAGGGTGATAACGATAAAACTGTTGATCGTCCATATTAAAGAGATATTTTTAGGGTTATCCAACACGACTGTTGCACGCAGTGGCAGTGCAAGTGAAAACTGCGCATACAGTGCCCAAATCAGAACGGTTATTACACTAAAAATGATAAATGGCCGATGCTTTAACGCTTCCCCATATGCCCCTAATGGCAGTGATGGACAAGGGATGTCACCGCAATTTTTCGGAAGTAAGAGCCAACTCACTAAAGCCAACCCTACATAAATAGCAGCCGCGATAAAGAAGATCATTCTTGAGGCTTCAGCTAAAAGAAAAAAAATTACAAGGCCACTTGTACCTGTCCCTACATTGGCCGCAATCCCACGAAGAGAAAAAGCAGTTGTTTGATTTCCACTTGAAGAAGCGAATGCTGCAATCGCTGCCTTCGTGGAGGGAGCGTTTAATCCATTGCCAAGGCCCATAATGGCTGCCGAAACCAGAAGAAACAGGTAATCGGTAAATATGCCAAAGCTCATTACTCCACCTGCTGTAATCAGGGCACCCAAGCCGATGATAAAACGTCGCCCTATTCGGTCTGCAAGAACTCCTCCTGTAATACTTCCAAATTGAAAAGCAATGGCTATCGTTGCTAAGATCGTCCCAATCTGTACCAAGGTTATTTCTGTTTCAGTTGTTAGTATGATAGGAAGCATAGGCATCACAAGATAGGAACCTAAGTGTGCAAGCAATACTCCTAACAAAAGAATTTGCAACGGGCGATCAAGTTTTCTGTATTCCATTAATCCCACTTTGAATACACCCTTCCAGCGTTCAACATTTCTTTTCCTACTTTTCCCCATTACACACGATTTATGAAAAAAGCCTGTTGCCCCCATCGTTAAATGGGAGCAACAGGCTTTCAAGCATTAACTTTTTAGGATATCTTCAATTCGTTGTAATTCTTCTGTGGTAAATTCCAAATGATTGAGTGCGGCAACGTTATCTTCGATTTGGCTAACCTTACTCGCTCCTATTAATGCAGATGTTACTCTTCCTCCGCGAAGGACCCACGCAAGAGCCATTTGAGCAAGGCTTTGTCCTCGTTCAGCAGCAAGGGCATTTAATTTTTGCACTTGACTGATTACTTCCTCAGTCACTTGGTTCGCTCCTAATGCCCCCGTCACTTTCACTGCTCTTGAATCACTAGGTAGACCTGTTAGGTACTTATTGGTTAATAAGCCTTGAGCGAGTGGGCAAAAAGCAATCGACCCTACTCCATTTTCCTGAAGAACATCCTGAAGTCCATTTTCGATCCAACGGTTAAGCATTGAATAGCTTGGTTGGTGAATAACCATCGGCGTACCTAGACGATTTAATATGCTGATTGCGTCAGCAGTTTGTTCTGCACTATAGTTGGAGATTCCTACATATAATGCCTTTCCTTGGCGGACCATTAAATCGAGTGCACCCATTGTTTCTTCAAGAGGGGTATTAGGATCAGGTCTGTGTGAATAGAAAATATCTACATAATCTAACCCCATTCGTTTTAAGCTTTGATCAAGGCTAGCCATCAAATACTTTTTCGATCCCCAGTTTCCGTATGGTCCTGGCCACATATAATAGCCTGCCTTTGAAGAAATAATCATTTCATCCCGATAAGGGGCAAAATCGGTTTTTAGCATCTGACCAAACATCTCTTCAGCGGAACCTGCTGGTGGTCCATAGTTGTTTGCTAAGTCAAAATGTGTAATGCCCAAATCAAATGCTCTTCTAAGCATTGCACGGCCATTTTCAAATGTATCAACCCCGCCAAAGTTATGCCATAATCCAAGAGAGATGGCTGGGAGTAATAAACCAGATCGGCCGCTTCGATTGTATCTCATTGACTCATATCGATTTTCTGCTGCATGATACACCATTTATTGTCCTCTTTTCTCTCCCTTTATAGTGATGCTCGATAAATCTCTACGATATCTTCTTTTGTTAAATTATTAAATACTCCTAAGGAACCTTTTGCATATGCTTTGTCAGCCATAAGCTCAAGATTTTCATCACCAATCCCATAATCTGCTAGTCTTGAAGGAGCGCCAATTGAATTCCAGAATTGACGTAAAGCCTCAATTCCTTCTAATGCCACTTCTCGTTCGGATTTTCCATCTGGAACAATATCAAATACTCTTGTAGCAAATTGAACAAAGCGTCCTACATTTTCATCAAGCACATGCTTCATCCAATTTGGGAATAAAATCGCTAGTCCCCCTCCGTGCGGGATATCGTATACGGCGGAAACAGCATGCTCGATATCATGAGTCGACCATTCTCCTTGCGTTCCCATACCAAGCGATTTATTTAAAGCAATCGTACCCGTATATAGAATCGTTTCACGTAAGTCATAGTCCTCTAAGTTCTCAATTAATTGAGGAGCTGTTTCGATTACCGTCTTTAGCAATGATTCACAGAAGCGATCCTGTAAGTGTGTATTCTTCACATGATGGAAATACTGCTCAAAAACGTGAGACATGATGTCAACCATACCATAAACCGTTTGATCCTTTGGAACAGAGTATGTATAAACAGGATCTAAAATAGAAAATTCAGGGTAGCTTACCGTGCTACTCCATCCAATTTTTTCTTGCGTGTCCCAATTCGTAATAACCGAGTTATTATTCATCTCGGAACCTGTTGCAGCTAATGTTAAGATTGCTCCAAACGGTAACGCTTCCATTGCTTTAGCATTTCCTTTGATAATATCCCATACATCCCCTTGGTAAGGAACCCCCACAGCAATTGCCTTTACACAATCAAGGACACTTCCACCTCCCACTGCAAGAATAAAATCTACATGATTCTCCCTAGCCATATTGATACCTTTTTGCACTGAAGACAACCTTGGGTTCGGTTCTACTCCACTAAGTTCAAACACTTCGGCGGATAAAGAAGCTAGAATCGTCTGTACTTCCTCATATAAACCATTTCGTTTAATACTTCCTCCCCCATATACAAGGAGCACCTTTGAACCATACTTAGGAAGCTCATTCCGTAATTCTTCGATTTGCCCTTTTCCAAAGATTAATTTCGTTGGATTTCGATAAGAAAAATTCTTCATAAATATCTCTCCCTTTTTTATATTCTTTTTCCATTATAAAACAAATAAATATATATGTTTACTTTTAAATGTATATACTTTTATTTTTTAGTAAAAAAATAAAGACTAGATAAACTAATCTCCATTTTATAGCTACCTAATGTCTTTGAAGGAAGTGATACAATGCACCAATTAAATTCGAATCATTTCCAAATTGACACTTTTCAACCTTGATTGACAAACGATGTACATCTGTTTTCATTTGACTTAGCTTTTCATTAATACGATTCACCAAATCTTCACGACTACTAATGGCACCACCGATTAATATTTTCTCCGGATCAATCGCATACTGTAAGTTAAGTATCCCGACGGCTAGACGCTTGATAAACTTTTCAATTTCATCATTAACTTCTTCATCGCCTTCGTCTGCTAATTCAAATACTTTTTTACCATTCAAAGTACTTGGATCCATTCCTTTTCGTTTCGCCACTAGCCTCACTAAAGCACCGGTTGCTCCTAATGCACTCCAGCTCTCTCCTAATGGTTGATTAAGGTAATCCTCCATAATCATAAAGCCAAATTCTCCACCGTGAAGATGATGGCCATGTCTAATTTTTTTATCTATTACAAGTGCACCACCGATCCCTGTTCCTATTACAATACAAATATAATCGCGAACATCCTTCGCTGCACCAATCCAGCCTTCAGCTAATCCAGCACAGTTCGCATCATTTTCAAGCTCGACGGTTAGTCCTGTTTGCTTCTCAAGAATTTCCTTTATATTTGGACCATGAATGAAAGGAATCGCACTAGCCCCTTCAATATGTCCCTTCTCAACATTGACAGCCCCCGGCATGCTAAGAGCTATCCCCTTGATTTCTTGTTTTTGCTGAAATTCTTTTACGAGAGAATCAATAACACGAATAAACTCATCTAATCCCTCACGTGGAGTAGGAACAGATGCTTTTTCTATAAATTCACCAACTTCATTCATTAGTGAATATTTTATTGCAGAGCCACCAACATCAAATACTGCAAAGTAGTTCAAATCACATTCCCTCCATAATCCCTTGAATCGATCAGTCTTTTGTACCGCATGATTCTCTTATAATAAGCTCAGAGTCAATCAATACTGGCTTTAGTCCAGTTTTCCCGTTAATTAAATCATTCAACATATAAGCTGATAATTTACCAAATTTCTCTTTATCCTGTTTTACAGTCGTGAGTTTTGGTTCACTGTAGCGGCATGCAGCAATATCATCACAACCAATAAGACGGATATCTTGTGGTACACGTAAACCTTCCTCTTTTATCGCTCTTAATGCCCCAAGTGCCATGAGGTCGGAGGCGGCAAATATTGCCTCAGGATAAGGCTTTTTTGCTAAAATTTTCTTCATCGCAAGATAACCGCTCTCCTCATGAAAATCCCCATATTGAATCCACTCTTCCCTTACATCAAGTCCGAATTGATTCATTGCATCTATAAACCCTTTTTTTCTAAGGTTTGAAATCATTGAGTCACGCATACCACCGATATACCCAATCTCTCTGACAGAGTGTAAATATAAGTGTTCAACCACTTTTCGTGACAAATTAACATTATCAGTCATTAAGTAACTTACCTTTGTACCACTTAGTTCTATATCAATACCCATACAAGGGATATCTGCTTTCGCAAGTTCGTGGACAGCCTCTTCTACTTCTTCCCCAGCGATGACTAAGCAGCCATCCAGATGGAAATGTTTGCACCTTGCAATATAGCTTCCATTATCTTGACGGAATTGTTCATTTGAAAACATCAGGATGTCGTAACCTAACAGACCAATATTCTTCTTAAATGAAGAAATAACTTCATTGAAGTAAGGATGAGTCATATCAACATTTACTTTTCCTGCATAGATTAACCCGATTAAGTTTGATCGTTTCGTTGCAAGTGACCTAGCTGAGAAATTGGGTTCATACCCCTTTTCATTGATGATATCCATTACTTTTCTTTTTGTTTTCTCACTAATCCCACCATAATTATTGAGCACTTTAGAAACGGTACCTGATGAAACACCAGCTAATTCTGCAATATCCTTTATTGTAAGACTCATGTTAATCCCTTCTACTTCCATTTGATTATGTTTGTCTATGTTAGATTACTAGTAGTTAGGATACGAATCAATATGAAGGAAATAAAAAAAGATTATTTTACTGATCCTTCCGTAATACTTGAAATGAACAAACGATTAAATAGTAAGAAAATAATGAGAAGCGGTGCGGTTGCCCAGAATACCCCTGACATGATCATCCCAAAGTCAATATTATGTGTATTGCTCAAGTTAGCTAACGCTACTTGTATCGTATAGTTTTCTGGATCTCTTAGAACAGTGAACTGCCATAAGAATTCTCCCCATACAGCCGTAAACACGATGATTCCTAGAGTAGC
The DNA here is from genome assembly GCF_003586445.1 of Bacillus sp. Y1. Classification (NCBI taxonomy): domain Bacteria; kingdom Bacillati; phylum Bacillota; class Bacilli; order Caryophanales; family Bacillaceae; genus Bacillus; species Bacillus sp. Y1. Next base: position 4,325,974 of record NZ_CP030028.1, read on the forward strand.
GAATGCAGGGAGAATGATCGGTAATACAATACTTCGGTAAATTTTAAAATTTGAACAACCGTCAAGCTTTGCAGCCTCAATCAATTCGTCGGGAACAGCTTCACTTACATACTGTCTCATTAAGAAAATACCCAACGGATTTAAGAAAAATAGGACCATTACTCCAGGCAGAGTATCTAATAGACCAGCCTTAGAAATTAGGAAGTATTGTGGAATTAAACCTAGTTGAGGCGGAATAATCATCGTAACCAGTATTGCCACAAACAATGCATTTCTTCCTGGAAACTTAAACTTCGCAAAGGCAAATCCAGCAAGAGAACTAATTATTAGAACAACAATCGTTACAATCGAACAGATAATGAATGAATTCCACATCGCATGGAAGAAATCAATTTGACTTAGAACTTTCTTAAAGTTATCCACTAATAAATTTCCTGGTGTGATTGTCGGTGGAATGGAATTATATGCCGAGCTTGGCCTTGTAGCCATGACAAACATCCAATAGAAAGGAAACAAAGAAAGTAACGAAGCAACGGCTAAAAAGAGATACATAAAAAGTTTTCCCGTGAAGAATTTCTTTTTATTACTCATTTTGCAGCCCTCCTTTTTCCACGACCATATCCAGACGTTAATAAAGTATTAATAGTTGCAAAGGTTGCAATAATCACTAGTAAAATAACAGCAGTAGCAGATGCTGTGCCGAAAGATTGTAGCTTAAATGCATCACGGTAAAGGTACATTACTACTGTCATGGCTTCATCTCTCGTAAAAGCAGACGTACCTAAGAAAACAGTTGGCTCAGAGAATAACTGTAAAGCCCCTACTGTAGAGAAAAATACTGTGAGAAGAATGAAAGGCTTGAGCATTGGCATTGTTATATAACGGAGCTGTTGGAATTTGTTGGCCCCGTCAATTGTTGCCGCTTCGTACAGGTCATTAGGAATACTTTGAATTCCTGCTAGATAGATAATGGTGTTATAACCAACCCATCTCCAGAAAACCATGATGGAAATAGCAATTTTCGTCCCCCATTCAGAAGTTCCCCAGTTTACAGGATCAAACCCAAATACCCCCAACACATAGTTTGCTAATGAAGTTTCATGGTTACTAAAAAGCACACTAAATATAAGAGCTACAGCTACCATTGAAGTAATGTATGGCATGAAGATAGTGACTCTAAAGAAATTTTTAAAACGGAGGAAAGCCTGATTTAGTAAAAAGGCTAAAATAATCCCTATTACCAATTGTGGGGCTGTTCCCATTAATCCCATGACAATTGTGTTATAAACAGACTTCCAAAACAGAGGATCATTTAACACTACTTTAAAGTTAGCTAGACCAACAAATGTCGCTGGACTAAAACCATTCCATTTTTGAAAAGCTAACACGGTACTAAATAAGGCTGGGTAAAGCCCGATCACCGCAAAAATAATGAAGAAGGGTGCAATGTATAAATAGCCCGAAATCATATCCTTCTTGGCTTCTGAAAGATACTTTTTGTTCTTTTCCTTCTTCCCACTTTGTGTAATAGAATTCATTTGCACGCCTCTTTTCTATCGTAAAGTAGGATATGGTGCCAAACGGCCACCATATCCAAGGTAAGACTATAAAACTTTTACATTATCTTGCTACTAAATCCTTCGCACGTTTCACGGCTTCTTTCCACTCTTTCTCTGGATCAGCACCATCTTGAACGTTCTTAAGTCCATTGATTACCTCTTGGTGAACTGGGAAGTACTTTTCACCTTTGTAAACAGCACCTTGAATGTCTTGTGCTGCCTCAGCAAATACACTAGAAGTTACTTGACCACCAAAGAACTCATCTTCGTTTGCTTTGAATTCTTCCATATCATAAACAGATGGAGCAGATGGGAATAATCCTTTACTTTGGAATGATTTTAGTTGGTTCTCAGGAGATACTAACCATTCAACAAAATCATACGCTTCTTCAGCATGTTTCGTTTCTTTAGGTATAGAAATGTATGATCCACCCCAGTTAGCGGCAAATTCAGTTGGTAACGTAGCAACTTTCCATTTTCCTACCGCATCAGGAGCATTTCCTTCCATCCATCCTTTTAACCAACCAGCACCGAGCTCAGCAGCGAATTCACCAGTGTTCACTGCATTGGACCACTCTGGAGTCCACATATCAAATTTACCAACAATTCCTAATTCATTCAGCTTTACCGCATAGTCAAAAGCTTTTTTCACAGCATTGCCTTCTTCTTCTAAGAGAAGTTCACCTTTTGGATTCAAGTACGTTTCTTCTGAAGCATCTAGGTATGCACGATAGGCCATTTCAATGCTATCTACAAATGGCTTTCCAGTCTTTTCCTTCACTTGTAAACCAGCCTTTTGGAATGCTTCTGGAGAATTAATCAAGGCAGCCACCTCAGCTGGGTCAGTTGGCAGACCAGCTGCTTCAAATATATCTGTACGATAGTACAAGCCTTTTGGACCAATATCTGTAGGAAGACCGAACAAGAAGTCACCTTCTGCATTTTCTCCACCCTGCCATTTCCAGTCTAAGTATTGGTCTTGAACATCTTTCGCCCCTAAATCATATAAATTATTGAAACGATCTTGTGCCACTTTGAAGCGGTCAAACTGATCTACTTCTAACATTGCGATGTCCGGCGCACCGCTACCAGCAGATAGTGATGTAAATAATGCATCATGATGTTCAGCAGTTTCAGATGATTTTACTTTTATTTTTACGTTAGGATGTTCTTTTTCATATTCTTTCGCTAGTTCCTCATAACCGGTTGCACCAAAAGCCCAGAAGCTTAATTCAACCTTTTTATCCCCGCTTTCTCCTGAAGAACTATCTTCACTTCCACTACAAGCAGCAAGAGAAAGTGCAAGAGCTGACGACAATCCCAAAGCAAATAATTTTTTCATACCTTTCCATTTCATGTAAAATTACCCCCATTGTTTTGGTTTATGAATCAATGAAACTGCTAAATGAAAGAAAATGTAGCTCCATCCCTCCTTATTGATTTCAACATGCCACACTACGAAAACGGTTTCCGTTATGGCGATAAAAAAAGATGTTTTACCTAATAGAAATCGCTTACAGTCGTTAGTATACGGTTTTAAAAACACAAAATCAACATTTTTTTGTAAAACGGTTTCCTAAAATCTAAGAAAATATTTTTCAAATCAATTACTTTTTACTTATTCTATTCCAATGAATACATGTTATAATGCTTTTTGTAAGCGTTTTATAGGAAAATTTAGTAGAATTAGCTACTAAAAGAGGAGGGGATCAGAGAATCTCACTTTTAACCACTTTGTTTTTGGAAACCGCTTTCCTAACTATTAATACCATGAGGAGGAAGAACATTGAGGAAAACATTACGAAAACAACTTACAGTAATCTTAACGATAATCGCTTTATTAGCTTCATTTTTGCCTAGTTCTGTAGGGGCTGCAGAATCAGATTATGATAATCTAATTGTTGATCCTTCAAAAAAACCTTCAGTGGCAGGAGCATTACAAGTTCTTGATATTAACGGTGTAAAAACACTATGTGACTCACAAGGAAATCCAATTCAATTAAGAGGAATGAGTACGCACGGTTTACAATGGTTTCCTCAGATACTTAATAACAATGCCTTTGAAGCCCTTTCAGATGATTGGGGAGCTAACGTCGTTCGTTTAGCTATGTATGTTGGTGAAGAAGGCTATGCTATTAATCCTGATGTGATTAAGCAAAGAGTGATTGACGGTATCAACTACGCGATTGCGAATGATATGTACGTGATTGTTGACTGGCATGTACATATGCCTGGAGATCCAAATGCAGATGTATATAAAGGTGCAATGAATTTCTTTGATGAAATCTCTTCTTTATATCCAAATAACCCAAATATTATATATGAAGTAGCAAATGAGCCAAGCAGCAACGCTCCAGGTGTAACAAACGATGCTGCTGGATGGCAAGCGGTAAAATCATACGCAGAGCCTATTATCCAGTTGCTACGTCAAAAAGGTAATGAAAATATCGTAATTGTCGGAAGTCCAAACTGGAGCCAACGTCCAGATTTAGCAGCTGACAATCCAATTCAAGATCAAAACACCGTTTACACGGTTCACTTTTATACAGGTAGCCATGCCCCTGCTGCTGATAGCTCGAATAGAGAGAATGTTATGAGCAATGCACGATATGCTTTAGAACATGGTGTTGCTGTGTTTGCTTCTGAGTGGGGAACAAGTGAGGCAAATGGAAATAATGGACCTTATTTAGACGAAGCAGATCAATGGATTAACTTCTTAAACTCTAACAATATTAGCTGGGTAAACTGGTCTTTAACAAATAAAAATGAAACCTCCGCTGCCTTCCTCCCTTTTATTATGGGGAAACATGATGCAACGAGTCTAGACCCAGGTGAGGACCAGGTTTGGGCAGCAAACGAACTTTCAGTTTCTGGTGAGTATGTTCGTGCTCGTATTAAGGGCATTTCTTATCAACCAATTGATCGAACGGAAAGAGAAGAATTCACGACCAATGTATGGGATTTTAACGATGGAACCACTCAAGGGTTAGGAATTAATGGTGGAAGCCCGATACAAGATGTTACTGTGAACAATGTTAACAACACTTTAGAGCTTGGGAATCTACAAGCTAGCACAGATGTTTCTGAAGGTAACTATTGGGCAAATGTTCGTATTTCAGCAGACTCTTCAACTGCTCGTCCAGATATCTATGGAGCTGAGAAACTTACAATGGATGTTATTGTTGATCAGCCAACAACAGTCTCTATCGCTGCTATTCCTCAAAGCGCAAGTGTTGGCTGGGCAAATCCTACCCGTGCCATCCAAGTAACAGAAGATGACTTTGTGTTACAGCAAGACGGGAAATATAAATCCGTTCTATCCATCTCAAAAGCTGATTCTCCTACTCTCGAACAAATTGCTACTAGCTTAGAAGATAGTACATTAACAAATGTTATTTTATTTGTTGGATCAGCTAATGGTGGAAAGGTTTCTCTAGATAATATTTCCGTTACTGGTAATCGTGCGGTTGCCGAACAACCAGTCGTTCACGATCCTATTGGTACAGCAGTGCTACCTTCCGATTTTGAAGACCTAACTCGTCAAGGTTGGAAATGGGATGCAGGTTCAGGAGTAAAAACAGCATTAACGGTTCAAGAAGCTAATGGTTCGAAAGCTCTATCTTGGGACGTAGCCTATCCTGAAGTTAAACCAGTCGATGCTTGGGCTTCAGCACCTCGTCTTGTAATTGGAGATATCAATGCAACACGTGGGGAAAACAATTACTTTGTGTTTGATTTATACCTTGATCCAGTTCGTGCAAGTATGGGTTCACTATCTGTTAACTTAGCATTTGCACCACCTAGCCTAGGTTACTGGGCACAAGCTACCGAAACAGTCGACATCGATTTAACCGCACTAGATCCAGCAACTAAAACAGCAGATGGATTGTATCACTATAAAGTTGTATTTGATATGAACCTGATTAGAGACGGTAAAGTAATTGCTCCAGATACGGTACTTCGCGATATTACAATCGTAGTCGCAGATCAAAAGAGTGACTTTGCTGGGAACATGTACGTAGATAATATTCAGTTTTCAAATCAAGATCCAAGAATTGAGTATAAGAAAAACGGGAAACCAGTGAAACCAAAGAAACCAAAGAAGTAAAATAACCATAAGAAAAGGAACATGGGTCTAATCTCATGTTCCTTTTTCTATCATCCTTATAAACTTGGAGCATTTGACGGTGCAGGAGGATGTAGTTTCCTTTCCTTCCCATATAGAACCATAAAGAAACAAGCAAGCCCAGCAAATAGAGTATATACCGTAATCATATGATCGTAATTAATGACCTCTGAAATAAGACCAAACAGTAGATAACCGACCGTTGATCCAATCTGTGTGGTATTCATATATAGCGTAGTTGCTGTTCCTGGAGCTTCCTGCATAAAGTCTTGGAAATAGGAAATGGCAATCCCAGAGGTTATGGAAACTTGCGCAGCACTCAAGATTTGCAATGGATATATTTGCCATGGTTCTGTAACAAATCCAAATAAAAAGAAATAAGCAAAAGCGGTAACAAAGCCCATTTTGACAAGCAGAGATACATCCATTCTTGTTGCAAGTAAGCCAAGACCAATCATCATTGGAACCTCAAAAATAGGAGGAACACTGAATATTAAGCCAACATCCATTTCTGTTCCATTTAATACCTTCGTAACAAATTGGGGAACATTTAACATATGAATAGAAGTAGCCGCTGAGAGTAATAAAGCCGCAGCTAAGTTAGCAAAAATATGGGGCTTTGAGATTGATTTCTTTACTGAAAGAGACTCCTGATTTACTACCTTCTGTTTTGCCACATCTTTTAGGAGAAAGACACTTGTTAAAAAGGCTAGTAAATAGCCTGTTGCAACAAATAAAAATAAACCTTTAAAATCAATTAAAACCAGTAGCCATGCCCCTAAAGCAGGGCCTACTGTCCACGCCAGGGCAAAAAACATTCGGAAAATATTCATAATAAAAGGAGTATGCTCAGAAGGAATAGCCGCCTCTTTTAGTGCATCTCTTGCATAAGCCCATAATTGAGGTACAGCAGCTGCCGAAGCCCCCAAGAGAAAGAAAGCAACCAGCGACAAAGCAATATAATTTCGTAAAAAAGCAAATAATGCATATCCTATGATACCAGCAAAAGTTGTAATTATTAGTAACTTTCTTCGACTCAACTTCGTATCGGAATACTTTGCAACTGAACTACTAATTGTTACCCCACCTAGTGCAAGGATCGTCATAAAGACACCAAATCCTGCATTGCTCATTCCTACCTCATCAATCCCAAAGAGCGATGAAAAAGGAATAAAAAACGAGGTAGAAAATCCTAAGATGGTATTAATTAAAAACAAAATTGGAAACGATGGAATATTCCAAATGAATACTACTTTTTCTTTAAACGCGGAAATAAAATTCTTTTTCATAACTTCATCAATCCTATCTTTTGGATTCTAGAAATTGTAAAAGATAAATAAGGAAAGTGAAGATCAACAATTGATGATTTCCACTTCCTTATCTTTACAGTTACAAGTTCTCTCCGTTGCTTGCGATAACTTCCTTAAACCAATTAAAACTCTTTTTCTTGTAGCGCTTTAAATCTCTCATATCTGTTTCACCACGGTTAACGAAAATAAAACCATATCGCTTTTCAAATTGACCACCTGAACTGATCAAGTCTGTTGAACCCCAAGTGAGGTACCCGAATATATCGACTCCCTCTTCCATCGCAAGCTTCACTTGCTTAATATGCTCACGTAAGTACTCAATGCGATAATCGTCTTCTACAGTCTGATCTTCATTTAATTCTTCACGAACACCAATTCCATTTTCAGTGATAAAAATAGGCAAACGATAACGAGCATACATATCCTTTAAAGATACTCTTAATCCGATTGGATCAATTGACCAACCCCATTCGTTTGCTTCTAAGTTTGGATTAGGAATAACCCCTTCAATCAGCTTCGTACCATCTACTTTTTCAGCACTAACTGTTTGGCTTTGGTAGTAGCTAATGCTTAAATAATCAACCGTATTTTCCTTTAGAAGCTCCGCATCACCTTCTCCAAAAACAGGCATGATTCCCTTACTCTTTAAATCACTAGTCACATATGTAGGATATTCCCCATGCACAAATACATCAAAATAAAAATCAACCAGCAATTCCTTTGCTTTCATATTAGCAATTGCATCTTCAGGCTTACATGTATGAGGATATGTCGTCATATATGTAACCATTCCTGCCATTTTTCCATCAGGTACTATTTCATGAAGAGATTTAACTGCCTTTGCATGTGCAATAAAAGCATTATGAGTTACTTGGTATCTTAAAGCTTCTTCATTTTCTACTCCTTCAAGCATTACTCCCCATAATTCACAATTAGTCAGGACTAGATTCTGCTCGTTAAATGTCAACCAATACTTTACCTTATCTCCATAACGCTTAAAAACGGTTCTTGCGTAGTGATCAAAAAGATCAACCACTTTTCTAGAGGCAAATCCATTGTATTTTTCTGCTAAGGCATGAGGTAAGTCAAAGTGATAAAGGGTAATAACAGGTTGTATACCATTTGCAATCATTTCATCAAATAGATCATCGTAAAACTGCAGACCCTTTTCGTTTACTTCTCCTTCCCCATCTGGAAAGATTCTTGACCAAGAAATACTTGTACGGTATGCATTAAATCCAAGTTCTTTGAATAAAGCAATATCTTCTTTATAGCGATGATAAAAATCAACGGCTACCTTCCAATCCGATTGACCTTCCTTTACCGGGCGGGCGTCAACAATAGAAGATCCCTTTCCGTCTTCATTCCAAGCACCCTCCGTTTGGAATGATGTCACTGCTCCTCCCCATAAAAAACCTTCACCAATGATGTTTTCTTTTTTATACTCCACCTTCTATTCCCCCTCAGAACCCCAGGCTGTGTGTAGTTTCTATAGATTTTATTATATGCCTTTCCAGTTAATTGTCTATACTTTTAATTTATATTATATATACAATTAACATATTATCATCCACAAAAAACCTGCCAATAGACAGGTTCAATTCTAGACAACCACATGTTTTGGTGTCTGTTTATTTAAAGCTAACAAAAGGTTTTCTACTGCTAGATTGGCCATTCTTAATCTTGTTTGAATACTAGCACTACCTATATGGGGAAGAGTAACGACATTCGGGAGGGTTAACAACGGATGATCGAGTGGAACGGGTTCCTGCTCAAATACATCTAACCCCGCTCCCCAAATCTTACCTGCTAATAATGCGTCGTACAAATCTACCTCATTAACAATCCCACCACGTGCGGTGTTGATTAAGATAGCTGTATTTTTCATCCATGCTAACTCTTTAGCACTAATCATATTTTTTGTTTCCGGACTGTAGGGTGTCATAATACATACATAGTCAGAATCCTTTAATAACTGATCTAATTCTACATACTTCATTTGATATGTTTCCTCAAGCTCAGGTTTTTGAGAACGATTATAATAGAGAATATTCATATCAAATCCTCTTGCTCTCTTAGCTAATGAAGCCCCAATTCTTCCCATCCCGATAATACCTATCGTGGCGCCATAAATATCCTGCCCGGTTAACTGCATAGGAGACCATGTTTTCCAGTCTCCTCTCCTTAAATAGTTTGATGACTCTACTACTCTTCTAGCGGTGGCCATAAGTAAGGCATATGTTAAATCCGCAGTTGTTTCTGTTAAAACGCCTGGAGTATTTGTTACAGTAATCCCCTTATCTTTTGCAGCTTGAATATCAATATTATTGTAACCGACCGCCATATTACTAATAACCTTTAAGCGTTTAGCCCGTTCTAACAATGCTTGGTCAATGGTATCTGTTAATAAACAAAACAGACCATCAGCTTCTTCAATTTCTTTTTCTAAAACCGCCCTAGGTATTGGAATATCTGTTTCATTCCATATCTGTATCTCACAACTTTCACTTATTCTATCAATAATTTCAATAGGCATACTCCTCGTGATCAACACTCTTGGTTTCAAGTGATCGCCTCCTAGTCTTAATAAGAATTCCCCATTTTAATAAAAAATCCTTCACAATACATGTGAAGGATCCCCGAATATTATATTTTTCCCCCATTGGATTCGATAACTTCTTTGTACCAGTAAAAGCTCTTTTTCTTGATACGACGAAGGTCATGCTCCCCTTCTTCATGCTGATTTATATACACGAATCCATATCGCTTTTGGAATCCGTTCAACCAACTTAATAAATCAGTAAAAGACCATACGCAATAACCCAGCATCTCTACTCCATCTGTAATCGCCTCTTGAATGGCCTTGATATGAGCACGAATATAGTCAATACGATAATCATCATTGACTACATCACCTTCTTCCACCTTATCAAATGCTCCTAAACCATTTTCACTAATAAGGATTGGGAGATCGTACCGATCCGTAATTCTTCGAAGAGCAATTCTTAGGCCATGCGGGTCAATATTCCAGTCCCAGTTTGTTTTCTCGAGATTTGGATTCGTTACTGTTTTAAATACACCCGGAATACCTGTGTCTTGAGAAGTACCCTTCTTACCTGAAGTATTCATAGTCCCTTCAGATACTCCGCCTACTAATGGGTTTTCTTCAAAGGTAGTGGTTTGGTAGTAGTTAAGACCCATGAAATCAGGTGTTCCCTCTTTTAATAAATTAAGATCACCCTCCTCAATTTGAGGAGCTAAACCTTTAGATTCCAAGAACGTCCACGCAGCTTTCGGATAACGGCCCCATGCATAAATGTCCATCCACCAGTGGCTGTTTAATTCCTCTGCATTTTCTGCAGCGATAATATCCCTTGGATTAGAAGTTAACGCGTAGGCAGGAGAATAGGCAAAGCTTGGCCCAATTTTACCATCTGGCACATACTTTCGGAATGCTTTAATCACACTTGCATTAGCTAAATTTGCATGATGGTTTACCTGATAAAATAACTTGTCATCCTTTACACCTGGTGGGTGTGCAGCCATTCGGTATCCAAACATTGTAAAGATGTTTTGTTCATTTAAACTTACCCAATATTTCACTCGGTCACCGAATCTCTTAAACAATTCCACACTATAGTTCGTAAAATCTTCAATGATTTTTCTAGACTCCCATCCACCATATTCCTCTTGTAACGCCTGTGGAAGATCCCAGTGATACAGGGTAAGGACTGGTTCAATATGATTAGCCTTTAACTCATTAATGAGGTTGTCATAAAATTCAAGGCCTTTTTCATTAAGCTCACCTTTCCCATTCGGGAAGATACGCGTCCATGCCACAGAGAAACGGTACGCCTTCATGCCCATTTCTGCCATTAATTGTACATCTTCTTTGTAACGGTGATAGTGATCAACGGCGACGTCCCCTGTCGTCCCTTTAAATGTTTTTCCAGGCATTCGAACAAACTTATCCCAGTTTGAAACACCTTTTCCGTCTTCATTCCAAGCTCCCTCTACTTGGTATGCTGCAGATGCTGCCCCCCAAAGGAAGTCTTCTGGAAATGGTTTTAACTTATTATGTAACATCATAATTCCCCCTCTATACTAGTAAGTGAAATAATTACCTTTTAATACTAACCGTTGAAAATTCAAACTTATCATAACGATGTCTTGAAAACGAATATTCAAAAGGAACCCCGTTATTTAAATAAACAACCTGCTCTACTTCTAATACAGGATCATCCTTTTGACAACGCAAATGCAATTGATCCATTTGATTTGACTTACACGCTCGTATCTTTTTATGAGTCCCCGCCACAGTAAGCTCTAGGGTATCTGTAATATAGCTATATATCGATGCATGCAATATTTTTTCATTAATTCCTGGAATTAAGGGAGTCGGCATATACGTATGCTCAATTACATACGGTTCGCCCTCCACTGTTCGCAATCGAATAATGTCGTAAATAGGGGTATCAAGATCAATGGAGAGATGCGAAGCAATTTCTTCGGTTGGAAACTTCACTTCAAATTGTAGTACTTTGCTCGTAATCTCTTGGCCTTTTCCTTTTAACAAGTGAGATAAACCTTGAGAGTCATTACCCACGACATTTACTTTATTCGTTTGTATAGCAGATTTAACTATAAACGTTCCATGCCCGCGTTTTCGATAAAGATATCCTTCCATTACTAGAATATCTAGAGCTCGCTTCATCGTCATTCGACTGCACCCAAATTGATTAGCTAATGTGATTTCATCAGGAATCGGCTGATCGGTTGAATAAAATCCATCAATTACTCTTTTCCTCATTTCATCCGATATTTGTTGGTATTTAATCAATAAGTTCACCGCCATATTTTGTCTAACTTGATCTCTGTTAAAAAGATCGCCAAGTGATCATCTTTTTATTACATATAATATAATTATAATCATTTATTTTTAAATGTATAGACATTTATTACGAAACACTAACTTAAAGGGCATAACCTTGGGTGTTACCCTAATCACTGTCCTTCTTTCTATTAAAACATAAGAAAACTCGCTTCACCAATAAGGGAGCGAGTTTTCTTATATCAATTATTATACCTTTTCAGGTGTGCCCAATTTCGGGTGCTTCGATGAGCGTTTCACCCATATCATTGTTGTCATTAATGTAAATAATAATAATATTAACCCTAATACAAATGGATAAATGATATTCACATCATATAGTAATCCAGCAAGTGTTGGTCCAAGAATATTCCCGATACTCATATACGCGTTGTTCATCCCCATTGCAAAACCTTGTTCACGACCAGCAAGCTTTGAGATCAGGGTGTTTAACACTGGACGTAGTATAGAAGTTGCTAAGAAGATAATTAAAGTAATACCAAAGAACAGCACATAGCTTGAAGCAAAGATTGATAGCAAAAATCCTACTGTAGCAACTCCTAAGAAGATATTTAGGACTTTTTCTTCCCCAAGGTTTACCACCAATCGATCAACAACAAACAATTGAACAATCGTACTGATGATTCCTGTCGCTGTAATCATCAAAGCAATTTCCTGAGGAGTCGCACCGAACTCATTATCAACAAACAATCCTAGTACTGATTCATAGGACATTAATCCAAAGCTCATAACGAGGGTAATCACTAAAGGAATAAAATAAGGCATCTTCACTGATCGACCAAGCTTTTTCACCATCGATTCATCATCATAATGAATTCCTTCTGCTTGTTCCTGTTGGCTTTCTTTAAGAACAATGATTGAAAATATGACTGCTACTAGCGAAACAATCGCTGATATTAAGAACGGTACTTTTAATCCGTATTCCGTTAAAAAGCCACCAATCCCTGGTCCAATCACAATTCCAAGTGACATAGCAGCTGAGATCAAACTGTTTCCTTTGGCACGCTGCTCCATCGTTGTAATGTCTGCAACATACGCAAATATGGCAGGTACAAGAAGGGCTGCTCCAATTCCACCGATTACCCGTGAAAAATATAACCACCAAATGGTATCAACTGCATAAAAAATAAACATCGATGCTGTTAATCCAACTAGTCCGTAAATAATCATTTTTCTTCGACCGTATTGATCCGTCCATTTTCCGGCAATCGGTGAGAAAATAAGCTGTGCTCCAGCAAAAATCGCTATCATTAGACCGGCTGCTGTTCCTCCCTGTCCAATCGATTGCAAATATGCAGGCAAAATTGGGATAATAATACCGAAGCTCCCAATTGCTATAAACATATTAATCATAAGTACAATTAACTTTTTCCTTTGTTCCGCGCTCACGTGAGCACCTCCATCCCCCTGCGAGAAGTAGGTAAACCATTTATCTCTCGCCTCAAATCACCTAAGTATACCACCAAACATTCTTAAAAATGTACGATAAAAACCGACTTTACTAAAATTTAACCAAAAAAAACTGTAAACATTCGCTGTTTACAGTTTTTTATGTCAATATTCATTTATATTTACTTGTTCTTACGAATTTTATCAACCTCATCGGCAACGAACTGCACTTGGGTTCCGACGATGACTTGAATACTGTTTTGCCCGACAATATTGATCCCTGGAATGCCTGTTGATTTAATTTTCGCTTGGTCAACAGCTCCCATATCTTTAACCTCTACGCGAAGACGAGTGACGCAATTGTCTACTGAAGTGACATTGGCATCTCCACCTAAGCCTTCATAAATGACAGCTGCCATTTGTGCGAACTTGTCATGACCAGTCGAAACAGCTTCTCCTGTTTCCTCTGTTTCTTCTTCACGACCAGGAGTCATTAAATTGAACTTTGTGATTAAGAAACGGAATAAGAAATAATAAATAGCAGCAAATACTAAGCCTTGCACAAGAAGCATATACGGTTGGTTAGCGAGTGGCAATCTTGAGCTTAATACAAAGTCAACGAAACCAGCACTAAAGCCAAATCCTGCTGTCCAGTGGAAAAGAGATGCCACAGCTAGAGAAATTCCTGTTAACACCGCGTGAACCACATATAACATTGGTGCAACGAACATAAATGCGAATTCTAACGGTTCTGTTACTCCAGTAAAGAATGAAGCAAATCCTGCTGCAAGCATTAAGGAAGCTACTTGCTTTTTACGAGCGGTTTTCGCTGTATGGTACATCGCAAGTGCCGCTGCCGGTAAACCAAACATCATGACAGGGAAGAAACCAGCTTGGTACATACCTGTTGTTCCTTTTGTTCCATTTCCAGACCAGAAGTTACCGATATCGTTAATGCCAGCCACATCAAACCAGAATACAGAGTTAAGCGCGTGGTGTAACCCCGTAGGAATTAATAATCGGTTAAAGAAGCCATACAATCCTGCTCCAATAAAATCAAGCTTACTGAACGCTGTACCAAATGAAACCAATCCAGTGAAAATAACTGGCCATGCAAAGAAAAGAACTAATGATACCACTAACATAGACACAGCAGTCATAATAGGTACGAGACGTTTTCCACTAAAGAAGGCAAGGGCATCTGGCAGCTTTACATGACTAAAACGATTGTAGGCAAACGCTGCTACTAACCCTGATAAAATACCAATAAATTGATTTCCGATTTTTCCAAACGCAGCATTTACCTCAGCTGGATCAATCCCTTGAAGCATGGCCACAGCGTTCGTTGAAAGTAATGTCGTAACAACCAAATACGCAACGAGACCACTTAGGGCTGCAGATCCATCTTTATCCTTAGACATTCCTAGGGCAACCCCAACCGCAAAGAGAATGGCCATATTATCAATGATGGATCCTCCTGCTTTAATCAGAAACGCTGCGACTGGACTACCTGCACCCCAGCCAGATGGGTCTATCCAATAACCAATCCCCATCAGAATAGCTGCTGCTGGTAAAACGGCCACAGGAAGCATAAGTGAACGACCAATTTTTTGTAAATACTTCATCACCATTTTGTTTCCCTCCTCTTTCTCCTCAATAAAAGTTATTTATATAAATTTGTTACTAACATAGGGATTCTTTCTTTGTAGCGATCAATTAATTGTTGATTATGCGAACCAGCATCGTTGGCATTATTGCTTAAAAACACTGGGGGCTCTTTTCCCTCTTCAAGCATCATCTGAACGGTTTCAGCCATGATCGCATTCACGATCGTCATACCAATAATAGAAGAACCGGAGCTAAACCCACTTGCACTCTTAGGATGATGCAAAAGGGTGTCACCTATCTCAATGTGATTATCAATGGTCAAATCAGCGATCTCAAACAAGTACTTTCCACTTTCATGCCTAGAAGCTTGTGTGGCTGCATAACGAGGGGAAGTAATCGCAATGACATACGCACCCCTCTCCCTCGCAATTTCAGCCACTTCAATCGGAACGGGATTTCTTCCAGAAGTAGAAGCCACGATAATGATATCACCTGCTAAAATATTGCTAGAAGATAGATGCTCTTTTGCTAGACCACTCTTTTTTTCTAGATTGGATGATTCAACTGCTCCTTTGTGCAGCATCAAATCTTCTATGAGAATCGGGCTAATCGGAGCGAGTCCACCTGCGCGGTAAAAGAGTTCTTCTGCGAGCATATGGGAGTGTCCAGAGCCAAACACATGGATGATGCCATCATTTTGAATACATCGAGCAATCTCATGAGCCGCTTCTCTCATTTTCCCCTGTTCCTCATTTTCAACCTCATCGAGTAAGTCTCTCAGTTTTTGAAAATACTCTTTCATCATGTTCTCCCACCTCCCCTTTTATCTCTTCATGTCGATCATAAACTTGTAGCGATCTGCCCGGTAAGAGGACTTCACCACTTCAATGGGGGTTTCATCTTCAAGATATGTGTTTCTCTGAATCAGCATGATTGGTGCACCCTCTTTAATGCTTAAATACTCTGATTCAATTTGATTCGCCACCGAAGATTCAATAATTTGTCTTGCATGATCAATTTTAAAGCCTAACGTACCCTCGATATACTCATACAACGAACGATTCACAATCTCTTTTGTCAGGCCCTTTACCTTGTCTGCGGATATATAGGTAGTTTCAAGTGCCATTGGCACCTGGTCAGCCAGACGGATTCGTTTGATTTCGTACACAGGACTACTTTCCTCAATTGAAAGATATTTTGCGATACGAACAGGTGCTGGAATGACTTCGAAGTTTATCAGCTGACTACCCGGTTCCAAGCCCCTGGCTCTCATATCTTCAGTAAAGCTTGTTAGCCCTTGCAATCCTTGCTCTACCTTTCTTTCTGCTACAAAGGTACCCTTCCCTTGGAGTCGATATAAGTACCCGTCATTTACTAACTTCGTGAATGCTTGGCGAACCGTCATTCGACTAATTTGGTAGGTTTCCGCATATTCCCGCTCCGGTGGTAGGGCATCTCCAGGCTTCAAATCCCCTTTTTCAATTTGGTCCTTTATCAGCTCCTCCAGCTGATAATAGATAGGAATAGGCGAGTTTTTATTAATCATACGTAACTTCCTTTTTCTTTAAATTTCCAATCGCAGCTTCATCTGCAATTATAGTGACAGAAGGATGTTGCTTTAAGATAGACGCAGGAAACTGCTCGGTCACATCTCCCGATAATAGTTTGGCTAACGCATCATGCTTATGCTCACCTGATATTAGTAAGAGAATTTCCTTGCTCTTCATAATCGAAGCAATCCCCATGGTGACGGCCTTTTTCGGCACGTCCTCCATTTTCTCAAAATAGATGGAGTTTGCTTCTCTAGTTGACTCGGCTAATTCCACCACATGTGTATACGATTCAAAAGAAGCACCCGGTTCATTAAAACCAATATGACCGTTAGACCCGATTCCCAATAACTGAAGATCGATTCCGCCTTTTGCTATAATTTGCTCATCGTAATTTTGACACTCTTGCTCAAGATCTACCGCTGTTCCGTTTGGCACAAAGGTATTTTCCAGATCAATATCAATATGATTAAAAAAATGATCATTCATATAGTAACGGTAGCTATTCGGATTCTGTCCTGTTAACCCAATATATTCGTCCAAGTTAAAGCTCACAACTTGTTTGTAAGATGTTTTTCCATGCTTATAATCCTCAATCAGCTTTTCATACGTCCCTAGTGGTGTTCCCCCAGTTGCTAATCCAAGCGTAATGTTTGGATTAGCTCGGACCTTATCACTGATATAACTTGCTGCCAGTTCACACATATGCTCATAGTTTTTCACTTCAATTAGTTTCATCATCTATTCCTTTCTCTGAAATGCAATCGATCCACGACAAACCGTCAATTCCACTTCCTGGTCTTCATCTAAAATAACAAAGTCAGCATCCTTTCCAACGGTAATGCTTCCTTTTCTGTCGTATACGTTTAATTGCTTTGCAGGGTTAATCGATGCCATATGCACAACATCCTCAAGCGTACAATTCGTGTATGTGATCATATTTTTCACAGCACGTTTCGTTTCTAATATACTACCTGCAAGTGTTCCATCTGAAAGCGTCGCCATTTCATTGTTCACATACACATCTTGACCACCAAGTTCATACACTCCATTTTTCAGGCATTTTGCTCTCATGGAGTCTGTGATTAAGATCAGACCATGCTTCTTCTTTTGCTGAAAAGCAAATCGGACCATTTCTGGATGAACGTGAATACCATCCACTATCAACTCGGCCTTTAACTCTTCTAATAAAAGCGCTGCTCCAGCCACACCTGGCTCCCGATGGTGCAACCCTCTCATTTGATTAAAAAGATGGGTAACATGAGTGGAACCTACTTCTACTGCTTGCTTTACTTCTTCAAAGGTTGCATCTGAATGACCAATGGAGGCAATAATATGGTGGTCACTTAAATATTTGATAAGCTCCAATCCACCAGGAAGCTCGGAAGCAAGTGTAACAAGTTTTATCGTATCTTTTGAAAGGGCTTGCCATTTTTTAAACAGCTCGGTATTTGGATGCAGCATATGTTCCACTGGCTGCGCTCCAGCTTTGTCAGGATTCACAAATGGACCTTCGAGATGGATACCTAGAATTTCTGCTTGGGTCGTTGCTTGATTGTTTCTGATATATTCGCCAGCGGCTTCTAAGGCACTTTCAATTTTTTCATGAGACTGTGTCATGGTTGTGGCGAGGAAGCTTGTTGTTCCTTCACGTGGAAGAGAAGTTGCCATCGTATATAAGGCATCCTCAGTAGCATCCATGACATCTGCACCATTGGCTCCGTGAATATGCACATCGATAAAGCCAGGGAGAAGATTAAAATGAGGAGGAAGTTCAATAACTTCGAATCCACTTTCGTCAGGTAGCATCTCGAGTGATCCTACTTCTACTATTTTTTGATTACTAGTCTTAATATAACCGCTTTCAATAATTCCCTGTTCTGAAAACACTCTCATCCCTTTTAATAAAAGGGGTGAATGAGAAGAATTCATCCTCTCTACCTTCTTTCTTATAGACCTTTTTTGCATGTTCATCATATCACTCTATACATATAGTTGTCTAGACCAATTTTTATGACAAAATTTCAAAAGAAAAAGAGAATAACGATAAGTTACCCTCTCTTAAAGAAAATTCTCCATTTTTTGTTGAATCGGTTTTATATAATTTTTTGAGATTTGTGCAGCATGTTCGTAATTGTCAAAAGAAACCAGATAGCTTTGTCCTGAGGGTCTAATCTTATACACCATGGAAAGATTAATAATAAAGGAACGATGAGACTGAAAAAATCGATCATCTAAATAGCTCTGTAAATCTTCCAAAGTATCATTGGTCGAGATCTGCTCATTTATCAAATGAATAACCGTTTTTCTATCCTGTTTTTCAATAAAAATAATTTCCTCTAGAGGAACAAAATATTGTGATCCACTACTCTTTATTGGTATCCTTTTTGAACGTGCGAACTGATTTTGTGTTGTTTGATTAGACAAAGTTCTATGTGCTGTTTCTAATACATCATATAGACGTTCCTTTTTTATCGGCTTTACGATATAATCCATTGCTTTAAGTCCAAATGCCTCTAAAGCAAAATGATCATAAGCAGTTGTAAAGACAAATTTTAAATCTGGCTTTACTTTTATAATCTCAGTTACAGCTTCAATTCCAGACTTCTTCGGCATATCAATATCAAGAAAGATTAAGTCTGTTTGGACAGTAAACACCTTCTCAATAAAGTCCTCTCCATCTACTGCTTCTTCAACTACTTCAAAGGAGGAGTGAACAAGTGGAATTAGTTTTCTCATTAGTTTTCGAAATTCCGGCTTATCCTCTGCGATTAACACGCGATGCTTGTTACTCATATCATTCCCCTCCTATACCATAATCACTTTCTCTATTATAATACTTTTTTCCAAAAGGAAAAACAGCGTATTACTCCTACGCTGTTTCCCACTACATAGTAGATCTTTATTTGCTCTCAATAGAATCTTCAAATAAAGGTAATTCTATCGAGAAGGAACTTCCCTCTCCTTCTACACTACTAACTTCAATTGCGCCTTTCATAAGGTCAATTAGCTGCTTACATACCGTTAAACCGATACCTGTTCCCTCAATGTTGATATTGGTTGGTACCCGATAAAAAGGTTCGAATATCGTTTCTAACATGGATTCACTGATGCCAACCCCTGTATCTGTTATCGTGATACGAACCTTATCTACCACTTGAGCACATTGTATACTAATTTTCCCTTCATCTTTATTGTATTTTACTGCATTATATAACAGATTTAGCAACACCTGTTTGAGGCGTGTACGATCAGCAAGGATGAGTGTTTCTTTTGAAATATCATACCTACTTTCAATAGAAATACGTCGAGCGGTAGCTAAGGGTGATGATAAGCTTATTACCTCTCTTAAAATAGCCTCTACTCGAATCGGCTCTATTTGAACTGAGTAGCTACCTGATTCTATTTGCGATAAATCAAGCACATCATTGATAAGTGTTAGTAGATGTTCTCCTGCCTTAATAATCTCTTCCACACTCTCTCTTTGTGATTCAGTAAGTGGCTCTGATTCATCAATTTCAAGTAATTGACTAAATCCTAGAATAGCATTCATAGGTGTACGTAATTCGTGACTCATACTTGATAAAAATTCTGATTTAGCCTTGCTTGCTTTTTCCGCTTCTTCCTTTGCCTGAATTAAGCTTTTCTCCATTTCCTTCCTAACATTAATATCTCTTGCTGTGAATGAAACGGTACCCTGGAATTCGCCATTTTCTAAAATGGGCGAAAATCTTCCTTGAAACCATCTTCCTTTTCCGTCTATGATAAGTTCGTATTCAAACGTAATTGGCTTTTCTTCCTTTGTTACTTTTAAAAGTGCTGCTTGTAACTGTATTGAATATTTTTCCTCCATAAGTTCAGAGACATTTTTTCCTACTATATCTTTGCTTGGAAATAATAAATTATTTTTCTCATCATTCGTCCAGATGTTTAGGACTTTTCCATTTAAATCAAACTTAAGAATCACATCATCAATGGAGTATACAAGTGCTCTTAAATCAGCTTCGCGCTGCTTTAACTCCTCTTGTGTAACTCTTAGTCGCCTTGTTGTGTCTCCGAATTTCGCTCCCATTTTTGATAGTTCATTGGCTGTTTCCTCTAATTCAAGGACTGAGAACTCTGGAGCCTTCTGATAATAATTACCTCCACCAATCTCTTTAACCATCTTATTCATTCGAAACAAGGGCTTTGAAATATTTAAACTCATTCTTCTCGAGTTTTTATATAACACAGCAAAGAAAAGCATATAAAAGAGGATAAGCCCCGCGATCATATATGCACCTATTTTTACAAGTTGCTTATTCATTGCGTTTACATTTTCAAAGATATGGTCCTCTTGAACAACTACAAAGAGTTTCCAACCTGTTTCAGGAATCGTAGACCAAGAAACCAATTGATTTGTATTATTTAAATGAATCAGTTCCAGTCCATTTTCTGCTTCTTGCACACACTTACTTAATTTCTTCAATTCATCACGTTTGTGTATATTATATTTTTCGGGCTTAAACGTATCCTCATAAATAGCCGTTGAATAAGAATGTTCTTTTAACTCATTTAGTCCCCATGTTTCCTCCCCTTGTTCGGGTAGTGCAAGGATCGTCCCATCTTCCCCAACCAGTACTCCATAGCCATTCCAAGGAATGTCTAGATCTAGTACTTCTGTTACGATTGTATCAATCGTCATATCAATTCCTACCACGCCTTCAAGGAAATCCCCCTTATAAACAGGGGCAATTGCCGATGCCATCCATCCATGACCAGCGGGATCTAAATAGGCATCTGTCCAAACAACTTTTCTATCAGGATTATGCTCTTCGTCTGCTTCGTAATAAAAGTTGTAGGTTGGAATATTCATATGCGGCGCATATTGCTCCAACACATCAAAATACGGGTAGATGATATTTAGTGAATCGAAAGTATTAAAATAGAGCGATGCAGCTAAAGGTTCAGACTCTTTGATATGTCTCATTAAATATTGAGTTGCTAAAAGCTGATTCACCTTTTTCCGTTCCTTTTCTCCCACTGGTTTATATCCACTATAAAAGATGGCTGCTCCGTCGTCATTTCGATTTTTCGTTGAGTAATAAACACCATCTTTAGAGTAAGCCAAACGGCTGATATCCTCATCATCTAATGTATGATCCGTTTCTAATGCAAGGCTCACTTCTTTCTGATAGAGGGCCGTTGCATTAGAAATACTTAAAATTTTATTATGAATGATTTGCCCTTGTTGTAGTGAGAACTGTGAGAGTTCCTCCTCAACTTCCGTTTTTAAAAGATTAGTCATCTCCCTTTTCGACCAATCATTTGATAAAAAATAAATTCCTATAAACGCTAACTCTACAACCACTAAAGGGATTAATGCCGTTTTTAAAAAGGCTTTCCAAATCCATTTCATTAACGGTTGTTTTTGCACCTGCTTTTTATCACTCACCCATGCAACCACCTTTATCCATATCAACAGAGTTATCAACTACATCTTTAATCCTTGGAAGGATAGAGAGAAATACGTTTACAATTTGAGGATCAAAATGCTCCCCGGATCCTTTTTTTATCTCGGCAACAGCTTCCTCAAACGACCACGGTCTTTTATATGGCCGTTTGGATAAAAGCGCATCAAATACATCGCAAATAGCAACCAATCTACCTGCGAATGGGATCGCTTCACCTTTTAGTCCATGGGGATAGCCAGTCCCATTCCATTTTTCATGGTGACTCATCGCGATCACCTCAGCGAGTTTTAACACGTTTGATGATCCACCACCAGATAGTAAATCTGCTCCTTTAGTGGTGTGAGTCTTCATCAACACCCATTCTTCATTCAATAAAGGACCCTTTTTTAATAGGATGCTATCTGGAATAGCAATTTTCCCAATATCATGCATCGTGCTCGCATCTTTAAGTAACTCTACTTCCTTTGGTAAAAAACCTATTTCTTTTGCTAGCTCCCCAACCAACATACTCATCCGAGCCAAATGGAGTCCTGTTTCATTATCGCGATAGGTTGCCACGAGACCTAGCTTACGAATCAATTCGCGCTTTGCCTCTTCAAGTTGATTCGTTCTCTCTTTCACCTGTTCCTCTAGCTGTTCATTGTATAATTTTGCTTTCTTATGCAATAGCCTGACTTCAAGCATATTTTTCACTCGTAGGAAGACTTCCTCAAAATGAAATGGTTTTCCAATAAAATCTCTAGCACCAAGCTCAAGTGCCTTTTTAAAACTTTCATGATCATTTAGCGCAGTTATGACGATAATCGGTAGATAGTCCTCCGTCCCTCTCTCATTGAGTCTTTCCATAATTTCAAATCCATTCACATATGGCATATGCAAATCTAGTAAAATAACATCTGGCTGTTCTTTATTGTAGATGTTCTCTACCTGCCTCGAATCTGTTGTATGGATAATATCTACATAACCATCAATCATTAAAATTCTTTCAAGTAATTTTACATTCGCCATCTTATCATCAACAATTAGTATCTTCCCAGCTCTTTGTTCTTGGTCTATCATTTTAACGCTCACCCTACTACTTTAAGTTAGTACTTACAATATAAGAGCCTGATTACCTAGTCAAATAGACATAATTCCTTTTAACTATCTATTCGAGCTATATAGAACAGTTTTATATCTTTTTAGACCGTATATCAATCCTTTTACTACAAGAAAAAAACTGCTGATTCTCCAGCAGTTTTACATTTTTACACGCGATGACTCATCGGTAGTGAAAATAAATAAATATTGATTATACCTAGTAAAAGCATTAATCCATAGTAAGGCATCATCGCTTTAAAACTAGCCTTTTTCCCCATTTTATATGCCGTATAGGTAGAACCTAAAAATCCAATTGTAATAATGAGGTATTGAAGCATTTGAACCGTAGATGTAGTCGCCAAGCTTAAGTCCCCACTTGTTACTTCTTTCCCGATAAAGGCTAGCGAATTATACCAAATCGCTTTTCCTTCTGTGATAATATGGAACAAATTATGTCCAAGATGCCCTGCAAGATCAAGCGGAATAAAGGCATAACCAAACAAGATAAAGTTTTTCTTAATTGAATTGGGCATACCTAGCATGGTTGCTAGCTTGGCTGCACCTAATAATAGTAAAATCGGAAGCGCCATTGAGATGATGAAGGCAATCGTAAAATTGACAACATAATTAGAGGTACCCGTTACAATAGATATTGTTTCGAGAATTTGTCCCCATATTTCAAGCATCGTGATGTTCTGCACAAAGACAATCCCCATGATAACAGCTGCCAGTGAGGCATGCTCAAGCTTTGGATTTTTGAGGGTCCAAAGCTCTTTTGTTGGAACACGAACATGTAACTTGATTGAATCATTCGGGCAATTTTTCACACAGTTTCCGCAAATATTACATTCCGCACTCGAATCCATGGTACGAACGAATTGAAACATCGGACACCCTTCCGCTTGTTCACTCCCCTTGAAGCAGCTTTGTGTCTTGCACGTTCTGCAAATTTCTGCTGTTCCTCTTAGTTCTAACGCTCCTGATCGAGAGTAATTCCCAGCTAATCCTCCTAAAAAACAAAGCGTTTTACAAAACGTTCTTCGCTCATAAAAGACGGATGTGGCAACCACCATTGTGACGAGTAAAAGTAGCAAATACCCTGATCCACGAGGTGACTCCACAATTCCCCATACATGATCGCTATAGGTAATGGCAATGAAGAATAAGTCGATTAACCATATTCCATATTTTCTTAAAAACTTCGGCATGGGTCTCTCACTGCCTACCATTTTACGAATGATATCACTTAGCTTTCCAAATGGACAGATGGCGCACCAAAATCGACCCAAGGCTATAAATAAGATCGGAATAATCGGCCACCATAGCACCCATGTCATCGTTGTTCCAAAGTTTCGATGTGGATTCACCGTCCCTGCTACTAACTCAAACACGATAACAGAGAAGAAAACTAACACGATCCATTGAAAAATGCCTGGATACCATTTGCTTTTGATAAACTTCTTAATTACCGGAATCGACAATAAATCGATAGAAGATTTCTTATTTGTTAATGCCATGTTTGTTTCCTCCCTTTCTAACTTTGTTCCAAATACCCATTAGAAGGAATCCGGCATTTACTGATGCAAAACTCGATAATACGATGTAGTTAGGACCTGTCTCTTCTCCGGTGAACGTACCATGTCCACCCTCTTCGTCATGGGAGCTGGAGTCAACGTGGCCATCTTCATCAATTGTGGTTTCAGAATGATTTTGGCTGGTATGATTGGATGTCGCATCTGTTTCATGAGAGTCGTGTGAACTTGAGCCCTCACTCTCATGAGTACTTTCTTCTACCTCTTGAGAATCATGAGAGTCCGTTACTCCCTCTTCGGTGTCTGAATGATCATGCTCGTTAGTGGAGAAGTCTTTTAGGTAGTTTTCTGCCTCTTGTTCCTCACCTTCACCTTCATGTGCAAGTACCGCTGTATGGGTGGTGAAAAATAGGAACAACAATGCTATAAGAGCGGATTTCCATTGCTTCATATAATATATTACCTCCGAAAGAATTTGATTGAGTACTTAGCTAAAATGTAATCGGAGGATATGCAGAATTTATGTAGATTGTTTGTAGAATTTGAGAACTGTAGATGTGGTTTATCACTCTGGCTGATGAGGTTGGTGCAACTTTTTCGATTCGACATACTTTTAGACACGCTTCGACAACTACTGCACATAATAAAAGGAGCCCTACCACAGTAGGAGCTCCTGGCAATCTAATTATATTTTTTCATAGATGAGAGTAGAGTAGCGCGTACAAATTTGAATGAGTGGTCCAATCATTAACATTATAATCACAGTTCCTAAACCAATCGGTCCGCCAACAATCCAAGCGAAAGCTAAGCCAATCCCCTCTAAAATGGTTCGAGATACATTTAGCGTAATATGAAATCTCTCACTTATAATAAGCATCGTACCATCATACGGCATGGTTGGAAATTTAGAAGTTAAATAGATTCCGATTCCAATACCCGTAAGAACGATTCCAGCTAGGAAGGCACCCCATTGCATTGTCCATGCAGCCTCTCCGAGTTGTACATTCTTCAAAGTAACACCCATTTGAAAATCAATAATTACTCCCCATAAAAATACCGTAATTACTGATTCAAACTGAATTCGCTTCTTTGATAAGATGGAATTGAACACTAAATAAAACGCCTGGATGAGCATAACCCAAATTCCAACGGTAAGGCCTAATTTATTAACAATTCCCACAAAAAATGCATCCCAAGGTCCTGCTCCTACACCGGACTTAATAATTAAGCCTACTCCTAAACACGCGATCACTAACCCAATAAAAAAGAAGGATGTTTTCTTTAACATCACTGGTTCCTCCATAACCTGCTCTCATCCGTCATTATCCGGTGTAGAAAGAGGTATATTAATTTTTTCCATAGGAAATGCTCTGGAACGATATGCCCCAGAGCATTCTCTATCGTGCTTTTATGCTTCGACTTTCGTGAAGAATTGTGGTAAGTGCTCTTTGTGAGCTTCTAACATTTCATCAACGATTTGCTTAGCAAGCTTATCAGATTGCACAAGCGGGTTAATCGTTAATGCAAGAACGGCTTTCTTGTAGTCTCCTGTTACTGCTGCTTCTGCTGCCACTCTTTCAAAAGACTTGATTTGTTGTACAAGTCCTCTTACTGCTACTGGAAGGTCTCCTACAGCGATTGGCTTAGGACCCTCTTTTGTAATGATACAGTTTACTTCTACAGCTGAGTCATCTTCAATGCTAGCGATCGCTCCGTTGTTACGAGTGTTTACTGGTTGGATATCACGCTTGTCATTGTAGATTGAGTTGATTAAGTTACATGCTGCGTCACTGTAGTATGCTCCGCCACGCTTTTCTAATTGTGGTGGCTTGATGTCTAAGTTTGGATCTTTGTATAGTTCGAATAGGTCTTTTTCAAGAGCTTGAACTACTTCTGCACGTGTTCCTTCTGCTGCTGCTTTTTCATGTTCTTCTTGAAGCATTTCACCTGTTTTATAGTAATAACGGTGGTATCCACATGGAATAACCCCTACACCTTTGATGAAGTCAGGCTCCCATGATAGACCTGAAATGTTCTTCATTGTCATTGCATTTTCTGGATCAGCCATTGCTTCAATTACTTGATCCATTACACTTACACCATCAAGATATACATTTAGTCCGTATACCATGTGGTTTAGACCAGCGAAGTCAACATGTACGCGCTCAGGCTCAACTTTCAATGCTTTTGCAATTCCCATTCTCATACCGATTGGAACATTACATAGGCCCACTACTTTTTTAATATTACTGTGGCGTAGAACCGCTTCTGTTACCATACCAGCTGGATTTGTGAAGTTGATTAACCATGCGTTCGGGCAAAGCTCTTCAATATCCTTACAAATATCAAGGATGATAGGAATCGTACGAAGACCTTTGAATAGTCCACCAGGGCCGTTTGTTTCTTGACCAATTACGTTATATTTTAAAGGAATTCTTTCGTCTTTCGCACGAGCGTCAAGTAGACCTACACGGAATTGAGTCGTAACGAAATCTGCACCCTTTAACGCTTCTCTTCTATCTAAAGTTAAGTGAATCTCCATTGGAACACCAGCTTTAGCAACCATACGCTTTGCAAGATTTCCAACGATTTCTAATTTTTCTTTCCCAGCTTCTATATCAACTAACCAAAGTTCTCTAACAGGTAGCTCTTCATATCTTTTAATAAATCCTTCGATTAATTCTGGAGTATAACTTGAACCTCCGCCAATAGTGACGATCTTAATACCTTTACTCATTGTTCATCCTCCTAAATAAGTACTGATTTACTAACACCTATTTTAGAGGGAAAAGGAACTTTTGAATATAGTTTTGGAAGCGTTTGATTTGTTTCACACGAAAAGGCATTTGTTCCATAAAAATAACACTGTGTTTCTCTCTTAGTGTATAATAATAAAAGTGAAAAAAAGCGGGAACATGTAAGGGAGAGAAGGCTTTGTTTACGAATGAAGTAATTGCAACATTCAACGAACTAGAGATGCTACTTTACAACTACATAACACAAAATAAAGAGAAAGTGGTATACATGCGTATCCGCGATCTAGCAGATGAAACCCATGTATCCACCTCAACGATCATGCGTTTTTGCAGGAAATTAAATTGTGATGGATTTTCGGAATTTAAAGTAAAACTAAAGCTATTAATTGATGAAAAAAATGAGCCAAGCATAAAAAGCAGCCAGCATGTGTTAGCAGAGTTTTTTGAACGAACGCAAAATGAAAAATTCACTTCGAAATTAGAGGAAGCTGCAGAGGTAATTGCCAACGCAGATAGCGTAATTTTTATCGGGATTGGTAGTTCAGGGATTCTTGCCGAGTACGGAGCAAGATATTTTTCAAGTTTAGGGAAGTTCTCCATGTATATTAAAGATCCATTTATGCCGATTCACGCAAACTTGAATAATAGTATAACCATTGCCCTTTCTGTTTCAGGTGAAGGGAACTACACCATCTCTCATATCCACCAGTTAAAAGGAAAAGGAAGCAAAATTATAAGCATTACCAACAATCGTCAATCCACAATTGCCAAACTAGCTGATGTGAATATTTCTTATTACGTCTCTGAAGAATTTGTAGACCACTCAAATGTAACAACACAAATTCCAGTAATCTATATATTAGAAGAAACTGCTCGACTTGTATATGAGTTGGGTAGGAAGAAGAACTACGAAGAAACCCCTCCTATGCAATAAATTACCATAGAAGAGCTCCGAGCCAAAAGCTCGGAGCGTATTTTATATTATCTTCTTAAAGTAAAGTCCCCTCCATTAGAACTTCAACTAAAATGTGTAATAATCCCTCTTGGATAAACACACGAATTAAATTTATTACCATTTCGAACATATTACGTACTATTCTCTTTTTCTGCCAAAATTTCTTGTATACAGAATTTTCAATATGTTAAAGTTGAAGAGATTGAAAGAAAATAAAGACAAATAAAGCAACTGAGGTGAAAACTTGAATAGCAATATGAACCAATTATTTGAAAAGCAAAAGAGTGCTCATGTGCTGTATCCCTATAATGGAATAGAGGAATACATTAAACAAGTTGTGAGCTTTATTCAACACGGGATTTCGGTGGGAGAATACGTTATTCTTATAGAAAATGACCGTGTCTACCCAATTATACAAAAAGAACTGAGCAAACGGTTAAATAAGGACCAATTGGAGTTTGTTCATCGTGTAAACAACTACGATTTCTATTATTCAAGTGGAAGCTACCATCCACCAGCCATAACTGAGTATTTTAATAAAATGGTACAGCCATATGTAGAAAATAAAATTTCATTTCGATCATGGGCTCATGTTGAGTGGGCCAGTATGAAAGATCCGCTTCATTTGATAGAGGACTTTGAGAAAATTGTAGACGAAGCTGTAAATACAATTTCTTTTCCATTAATTTGTGCATATGCAGGAGAGAGAATGCCAGATTACCTTACTACTATGTTGATGGAAACCCATCCATATGTTCTATTAAAAGATGATATCATTATCTCCGAACAATACCAGCCAATAAAGGATCTCTAAAAAAAAGATGGTTAATCATCTTGGATCAACCATCTTTAATATCATAAGACAATTGCTATTTAGCTTTTTATGACTTTACGATTATTTAGAGATTGAACTGGACGATGATCGTCAGGGAAAATCTGTCGAAATGCTTCAATTTGTTCTTTTGACATTTCAATCGGCATTTCAAAAATGGTCCATTTTACCTCTTCTGTACAAGGTGGGGTTGTTAATGAACCCTCATAGTGAAACGCAGTTTGATCTACAGGTAGCAAAGCTTTTAAATCAACTGGCTCATTAATGGCGATATCTTTGTCTGTTTTTTCATTCGGTAGGATATCCCATATAGTTGCTAAACTATTATTTTCTTCACCTTCCTGAATCATCACTCCAAGGACAGCAATCTTTCCATCTGCATCTTTATGTACAAGGTGAAGCTCCATTTCATAATTTTCACCGTTAAATTCATGCTCACTTGGAGTATGGAAATGGAATTGAGCAAGCTTGTATTCCTTCCCCTCAATAAGAATGTTGCTACTGCCACTAGCAGCATTTGCCTGTACAGTATGGCCATTGTTAATGAGCGAAAATGACGTTGGCTCATAATTGATTTGAAGGTCTCCTTCAACCTCTTCAGTTTCAACTTGCGAAAATTCAATGTTAATTGGCGATTGTTCACTACCATTTACACAGGCTATGTTAGCGGGATCTAATTCCCCCCAGTGCTCGGGGCTGGTTTCCCCCTCGTATGACCAATGAGCAGAATCATTTTCAGTTGCTTTAGTGTTCTTATCAGTTACCTGCTCCTCTTTTGATTGGGTAGTTGTTATAGTCTGTTGTGAACAAGCTCCTACTGCAGAAATTAACATCATAGCTAAAATTGGATAAACGAGTATCTTTTTCATATCTGTGTCTTTCCCCATTTCTGTTTTCTAAAGAAACTATACAAATAAGATACTAAATATCCAATAAAATACATATACCCAATTTCTAGGTGTACCGCTTACATTATTACAATTGGGTGAATTTTACTATCTAAACTTTTAATGGAAGTCTCCGTTACTTAAAGAAGAGTGATGCAATCCTATTAAAATGTTCTAAATTATTTTTGCGTAAAAAAACCGTAGAGATTCTCTACAGTTCTTATCACTTCATTATAACTAATTAAATAGCTAGAAGATGTTAGGTCCAAAAATTCGTAATTGCGAAGCTCCCTTTTTACGAACCTGTTCACGGGAACTTGAATCATCATTTATGGTTTTTCTCATCTTACTTTTACCACCAGTAAGCTCCTCCATTTTTTTTACTGCTGTTTCAAATTCTGATTGGGACAGTTGTTTTGTTGCAAGAAGGGAACATAATACGGCGTAAGCAATAGGTCTTGTATCTACATCAATATTCACATGTACATCGACATCTGAATTACCGCTATGTCCAATGCTCGCCTGATTACTATCTAAATCTGAACTCCCCTTATTACGAAACTGGTAGACATTCCTCTTGCTATTCCATTCTGGATTTTCAATCATTGTCTACCCTCCTTTGTAAAATAGACAAGAATGGAATATCCAATCTTGTCTTATTCTCAATTAATCTTGTTCAACATCCTGCTCAACATCTTGGTTGTTATCTTGATCCTGATCCTGTTCTGAATCTGCATTTGCTCTAGAACGAGAGCGAACACGCGCATTAGAATCAGAGTCAACGTCAATGTTCAGGTCGACTCTTGCATTTCCTGAATTAGTAATTTTAGCAACGTTTGTATTTTTATCAACGTTTTTTACATCATTTTCGTTTTGTACATCTGTTCTTAAATCATTATCAATGTCAGAATCAAATTCTACATTTGAATTAGATCTGCTTTCGCTGTCAGAACGACTCTTACTCTTACTTTGACTATTCCCTCCCCTGCTTTCTTCATTGTTACTACCACGTCTTGGAAACCAAATATTACTCATCCATATTCCTCCTAATATTTTTCTCATGATTAATATATTAATTAATCTTAAAGATGAATGGACAAGCATCATAGGACAAGTGTGGAAATTTAAACCTGAAAAGTTGAATGACAAAAATGCATCCACTTATTAAGGAATGCCCCCATCGAAATCGGAAAGATAAAAAAATTATGGAAATAAGTGGTTGACGAAGTAGTGATGGACAATTATTATTAAACTTAACTCGGGTTAATTAATAAACTAAGGTTAATATTAACTGAAATGGGGGTTACTAATGTATACATCCTTAACCAAAACAATTGAAAAGATAAATTGGAAACATTGGCTTTTCTTTTTCCTATTATCTCAGTCAATCTATATCTTGATGTTATCTACAATCATTCCTAAAATTTCACTTGAGACCGGAGGAATGAAAACTTTTGATATGATGCCCCTAGGATACTCTTACCACTATGCAAATTCATTTCTGTCCCAACTAACTGAGCATGGATATCGTTTGTATAAGTATGTTCAGTTACCTTTGGATATTTTCTTTCCTATTTTCAATTTTGCTGCAGGATCCTGTATGTTGGTTTTACTACTAGGTTCGTACTCTAAATTAAAAAGAGAGAAGCGAACTTTCCAATTTTTTTTATGGATACCTCTGTTTTTTTCGTTTTTAGCTATGCTTTGTGATTATTTAGAGAACATTCTGATCTTCACCATGCTTTCTATTAAAGAAAATATTCCAATCATTATCGTATCAACAGCTAATGTATTTACCATTATAAAGAGCATGTCCACAACAATATTTTATTCTATTTGTTTACTAATTTTTATCCTCATTAGTGTTAGTTGGGTTCAATATAAAATAAGGGAGAAGAAAAAACTTGGAAAACTTCAGTATACGGGAGAAGAAAAAAGCACAATTGAAGATGGCAATCCTAGTTGAAATGCTTAGATTGCTGAAAACAAAAGAACTTACTGATATATCTGTTGAAGAGTTATGTCAAAATATCCAAACTACCAAAGTAACGTTTTTTAAATACTTTCGCTATAAGGAGCAAGTTCTTGACTACTTTGTAATTAGATGGCTTTATGAAAGAAGCAATGAGATCCATTGTCAACACTTCAATGGTATAAAAGGAATCCTCCATATTTTTCAAACTATAAGTGAAGATACCCTAGGTAAAAAAATCATGGTTTCTCTAGTTCATTACTACTCAAAACTTAAAGAAAAACCAACTATTATGGAGATTACTCCCTATGAATATTATTTATTTAACAAAGAGGCTTTTCAAAATAAGGTAAAACCTTTGGTGCTAACCCAAATTTTTATCTATTACCTTTCCCAAATTGAATCTATCAATGAATCAGATTATTATCATAAATCTTGCCAGCTACTTGCATTAATGTACGGTGTACCTATTCAAACGCATATTATGGAAATCGAAGGTATGTATTCATTTTATAAAATAGGGGTTAAAAGTATTTTAGGATAAAGTTCATTCTTATACACTTTAAAAAAAGGAGTATCCCTGTTTCGAGATACTCCTTTTACTCCTTAACTAATTTTAGTTAACCTTTCTAATTCTAGGGGTTCAACATGTACATGAACATTATATACTTCATGCTTAATCTTAAGTTCATTTTCAACCCTTGTAGAGATGTGATGAGCTTCCTTTAGGCTAAGGTCCGAGCGAACCAAAATTACAGCATCCACCACTTGATTGTTCCCATAATTTCTAGCTTTAATATCCTTAACTTCTTTCACTCCTTGAGTGTTAAGAATGGTTTCCTTATAAGTCATAATCTCCTCTTCGTCAAATCCGTCAGTTAAGTGATGAGAAGCCTCTCTAAAGATTTCCCATGCAGTTTTACAAATTATTACACCGATAAGAACAGCTGTTAAGGGATCAAACCACGGAAGGTTTAATTGTGCACCCAAGATACCAACTACAGTTCCTATACTTACTAAGGCATCTGATAAGTTATCTTTAGCAGCCGCCATAACAGAGTGACTTTTGATTTCTCTTGCTAGATTTCTATTATAGCGATAAACAAAATACATAATGATGGCAGAGAACAAGCCAATCCATGCAGATATTAAATCAGGGGACTCATGACTACCAATAACAAACGTATGAATTGCCTCATAAACAACATTTACCCCCACAGCAGCCATAATAAATGATGCAACCATGGAAGCAACTGTTTCTGCTTTCCAATGCCCGTAGGGATGGTTTCTATCAGCCGGCTTCTGTGCAAATTTCAAACCGATTAATACAGCCATAGAAGCTACAATATCTGTCCCGTTATTAAGGCCGTCTGCCCTTAATGCTTCTGATCCTGACCATAGACCAACCACTACCTTAAGTATTGATAAGAATATATAAGTAATAATACTAATAATTGCCCCTGTTTCTCCACGTTTGAGGTCTCTATATTTTCCTTCCTCCAACAAAACTACCTCCCTTACCAAGCCAATCTATATTAGCAAAGTAAAATCGTGTGGGTCTACAGCAACCTTTTTTGAATGATAAACAAAATCTAACCTAGGGATAACTATGTTTCGCAAGGTAAAAACTAATGTATTAATCAAAAGAGTTGAACATTCATATTTGTAAAAATACAAGGTAACTTTATTTTCCTAAAATAAGAAAAGCAACATCAATAATAAAAGGCACTAATCCTTTTAGATCAGCACCTCCGTTTACTACCCTCTGTACAAACTAAATTTTGTAGTTTTATTCAAGTAAATAAATGCATCCGTCATCCACTTTGAAATGATAGCATCTACTATTTAACATCTAATTTTTTTATTAGCCCTACAAGACCTCTAATTAAAAACAATGTAAAATTCACACTGACAAACGTGTGGAAGGGTGACCATCTTTTCCACTTAAACAAACTTGTATTTTTTTCAAAGAACCATTGGCCCAAACTCATTGGAACACTAAAAATTAAGCTTTTTAAAAGGATCTTAGGTAGCTTATCATGATAGCTTAGCTTTACCCATATAACACTTAAAAGAGGAAAAAACAGCATATCATAAACAATGTTTGTTTTAAAAATCTTAGGGAAT